>JALYWP010000120.1 GCA_030852655.1 Pseudomonadota bacterium
CATCGCCTGCTTCGTCGCGGCGGCGGCCCGTCATATCGCGGCCAAGGGCGGCTTCAGGGGCTCGCTCTCGCTGCTGATCACCGGCGACGAGGAAGGCCCCGCCATCAACGGAACGGTCAAGCTGCTCGACTGGGCTGTCGGGAAGGGCGAGGCCTGGGACGCTGCGCTGGTCGGCGAGCCGACGAATCCGGACCGGCTGGGCGACATGATCAAGATCGGCCGCCGCGGCTCGATCTCGGCGACGATCACGGTCAACGGCCGGCAGGGCCACGTCGCCTATCCGCACCTTGCCGAAAATCCGGTGCGCGGACTGATCACCCTGGCCGATGCGCTGCTCGACCCGGCACTCGACGCGGGCACGGACGATTTCCAGCCGAGCAACCTGGAGATCACCTCCTTCGACGTCGGCAATCCGGCCACCAACGTCATCCCGGCCAAAGCGACGGCCGTTTTCAACATCCGGTTCAACGACACATGGACGGTCGAGACGCTGCAGGCCGAAATCCACAACCGGCTCGACCGAGCCAGCCGCCGCAGGAAATACCGGGCCGGGCGCGCGGAGCCGATCGCCTTCGATCTCGACTGGCGCGAGCCGCCGAGCGAAGTCTTCCTAACCCGCGACGAATGGCTGATTGCCGCCCTTTCCGGATCGGTCGAAGCGGTGACCGGCCGCACGCCCGGCCTCTCGACCTCGGGCGGCACCTCGGATGCCCGCTTCATCAAGGACTACTGTCCGGTCGTCGAGTTCGGCCTGGTCGGCAAGACCATGCACATGGTCGATGAGCGCGTCGCGCTTGCCGACCTCGAAACGCTGACCGATATCTACAGCCGCTTCATCGAGGACTGGTTCGGTTAGGCACATGCCTTCCTCTGAAAACATCCAGATCTATCTGACCGGCGCAGGGCGCATGATGATGGGCAAGGCCGACGGATTGCGCCTGCTCGACCTCACCGCCGACGGCTTCTGGAACTCCTTCTTCGCCATCGTGGTCGCGCTGCCGGCATTGATGGTCGGCTGGGTCGGCGTGGCCAATGAGTTCAGCATGATGTCCGCCGATTTCGGCAGCAGGTTCTCGATCGCCCTCCGCTTCGCGATGATCGATCTCGTCGTCTGGGTGCTGCCTATCGTGGCGCTGGCTGCAATTGCTTCGCCGGCGGGGCTGGCCGACCGGTTCGTCCATCTCGTCGTGGCGAGCAATTGGGCGTCGGCCCTCTTCATCTGGGTCACCGTGCCGGTGCCGCTTGCGGGGCTGATCCTGTCGCTTGCCCCCGAGACCAGGATTCTGCTGTCCTTCATGCTGCTCGCAGCGAACCTCGTCGTAACCTGGCGTGTCACCCACATAGCGGTCGCAAGGGGCCCGGGCGTGACGACCGCCATCGTCGGCGCCATGCTTTTGATGTCACTGGTGATTCAAGCATTCATGATGTCAGCCCTCGGCCTCGGCCAGGAATCCTGATTTCCGAGCGCCGGATCGGCCGACCTTAATAGTCCACCTTCATCAGATAGAGCCCCTCGGGGGGCGCCACAGCCCCGCAGGCCGCGCGGTCCTTCGCTTCGAGCGCGGCCTTCACATCGGCCGCCGTCCAGGCGCCCTCGCCAACGCGTTTCAGCGTGCCGACCATCGAGCGCACCTGATTGTGCAGGAACGAGCGCGCCGATGCGCGGACCTCGATAAGATCGCCCGAGCGCGTCACGTCGAGCCGGTCGAGCGTCCTGAGCGGACTTTTTGCCTGACAGTGGATGGAACGGAAGGTGGTGAAATCGTGCCGGCCGACCAGTTCCTGCGCCGCCTCGTGCATCGACCCGGCATCGAGCCGAGGCGGCACCCACCACACCCGGTCCTTGTCCAGCGCCGGCTGCGCACGCCGGTTGAGGATGCGGTAGAGATAGTGCCGCGCCGTCGCCGAAAAGCGCGCGTCGAACTCATCTGAAACCTTTGTCGCGTCGGTCACGGAGACCGCCTCGCCGGCAAGCCTCAGATGCGCATTGACGGCGTCGCGCACCGTGTCGTCCGGCCATTCCTTCGCCAGGTCGATGTGGGCTACCTGCCCCCAGGCATGGACGCCGGTATCGGTTCGGCCTGCGCCGCGCAGCGAAACCGTCTCGCCGCAGAAACCCAGCACCGCCTGCTCCAGCGCCGCCTGCACCGAATGCTGGCCGGCCTGCCTCTGCCAGCCGCAATAGGGCGTCCCGTCATATTCGATATCGAGGCGGTAACGCGGCAAGCGAGACCCGCCTCAGGCTGCGAGTTCGGAAAAGGCGGATGCGTAGACGAGCCTGCCGCTCTCCGGGGCCTCGCCCCAGGCCAACGCCTGCAGCGCATCGCACTGGTAGTCGCTCTCGAACCTGGCGGCGCGCTGATGTGCATAGCCGAAGCGGCCGTAATAGGCCGGCTCGCCGAGCACGATGGACAGTTTTTCGCCGGCCTTCTTCAACCTGACATGCGCTTCGCGGATCAGCGCGCCGCCTATGCCGGCGCCGTGAAACGACGGCTCCACCGCCAGCGGCGCGAGTGCCACGGCCGCAAAACGCCTGCCGCCATGCTCCACATAGAGCCGCGAGAAGAGGATATGGCCGACGACCTGACCCTCTTCCTCGGCGACCAGTTCGACCACCGTGTCGCCATTGCCAACCAGCGCGTCGACCAGTCCGGCCTCCGCCTTCTGGCCGAATGCGTGTTCCTCGACGAGACGGATCGCCTCGCGATCCCTCGCCGTCGCCGTCCTGATCGACATCATGCTCATGAAAGTCTCGTTCCTTTTTCCATTCTCATGCCGCGAAGAAACTCTTCCGCCGTTACCGGTCTGCCGCCCGCCCGCTGCAATTCTGTCAGCCGCACCGCGCCGTCGGCGCAGGCGACGGTGAGCAGGTCGTCGATGACCTCGCCGGGCGCACCTGCACCCGCCGAAGGCGCCGAACGCAATATCTTCAGCCGCTCAGCCCTGCCGTCCATCGGCGCTTCGCACCACGCGCCCGGAAAAGGCGACAGGCCGCGGATGCGATTGTGAACATCCATCGCGGGCTGCCGCCAGTCGATGCGCGTCTCCGCCTTAACGATCTTTCTTGCATAAATCACGCCCTCGTCCGGCTGCTGCGTCAGGACCAGCGTGCCGGCCTCGATCTGTTCCATCGCCTTCACCATCAGGCGCGCGCCGATTTGCATCAGCCGGTCGTGCAATTCGCCCGCCGTCTCATAGGGTCCGATCGCCAGCCGCTCGGTCAATGCGACCGGGCCGGTATCGAGCCCCTCATCCATCTTCATCACCATCATGCCGGTCTCGCGGTCGCCGGCCATGATAGCCCGCTGGATGGGCGCAGCACCCCGCCAGCGCGGCAACAGCGAGGCATGGCCGTTCCAGGCGCCGAGCCGCGTGCCCGCGAGGATCGGCTTCGGCAAGAGCAGCCCGTAGGCCACCACCACCGCGACATCCGCACCAAGCGCCGCGAAGGCCTGCTGCTCCGCCTGTTCCTTGAGCGAAACCGGCGAGCGCACTTCGATACCCAGCCTTTCCGCCTCGCGCTGCACCGGCGACGGCGTCAATTCCAGCCCGCGCCGGCCGGCCGGCCGCGGCGGCTGCGTGTAGACCGCGACGATCTCGTGCCCCGCTTCGGCGAGCGCGCGAAGCGTCGGCACGGAAAAATCCGGCGTACCCATGAAGACGATGCGGAGCGGCATGAAATCGCGTCCGGTAGCGCTACCGTTTATGCGCCCGTTTCAAACGGGTTTATGAGCTTGAGGTCAAGCCCGTCGGAACCACGTCAAGCGAATGGGCGTCAGCCCACCATCCTGGCCGGGGGGCGATCCCTGGCGAGTTTCTTGAACTTCTTCACCACCATGTCGCGCTTCAGCTTCGATATGTGATCGATGAACAGTACGCCGTTCAAATGGTCGATCTCATGCTGCAGGCAGGTCGCGAGCAGTCCGTCGGCCTGTGTCTCCTGTTGCCTGCCGTCGCGGTCGAGATATTTCACACGCACCTTCGCCGGCCGCTCCACCTCGGCATAATAGTCCGGGATCGACAGGCAGCCTTCTTCGTAGACCGAACGGTCGTCGCTTGTTTCGAGCACTTCCGGATTGATGAAGACCTGCGGCGCCGGCGGCTCGTCCTCCTTGGCGAGGTCGATGACCAGCATGCGCAGCGGCTCGGCGACCTGGATCGCGGCAAGCCCGATGCCCGGCGCGTCGTACATCGTCTCGAGCATGTCGTCGGCCAGCCTCAGGAGCGGCGCGTCGACGCGCTCGACCGGCTTGGAAACCAGGCGCAGAACGGGGTCGGGAAGGATGACAAGCGGCTTGATCGGCATGGGCCTCACCTAAGACCTCGAAATACAAGCGTCAATATAGGATTTGTTCTTGTTTTGATCTGGATCGGGCTGGCGAATCGGTTATGCTCCCGCGATGGAGCAACTCGCCGCGATTCTCGCCGAACCGGTTCTGCGCCTCGGCGCGACCACGATCACGCTCGGCCAGGCGCTGGCCGCCCTCGGCATGTTGTTCGGCATGCTCCTCGTCGGTCTCATCGTCGCGCTCTGGCGGTCGGCGCGGGCGCGCGCCGTCGCTGCTGCACAAGCCGCCGAGCGTGCGGCGGAAGCCCAGGCCCAGATCGCCGCGATCGTGCAATCGCAGGCCGAGATGCAGGGCAGGCTCGGCACGGTCGCCGAGGTTTTCGGCGCTCGACAGGCGGAACTGACGCAGTCGCTCGGCCAGCGGCTCGACGCCATGACCGGGCGGATCGGCCAGACCATGACCGAGCAGACGAAATCGACGCACGAGTCGCTCGCCAGACTGCAGGAGCGGCTCGCCGTCATCGACAATGCGCAAAACAACATCCAGTCGCTGGCCGGCCAAGTGGTGCAGTTGCAGGCGATCCTGTCCAACAAGCAGACGCGCGGCGCCTTCGGCCAGTCGCGCATGGAGGCGATTGTCGCCGACGGCCTGCCGCACGGCGCCTACGAATTCCAGGCGACGCTGTCGAACGGCACCCGTCCGGACTGTCTCGTCAGGATGCCGAACGGTTCGCCGTCGCTGGTCATCGACGCGAAGTTCCCGCTCGAGGCCTGGAACGCGATCCGCGCGGCGGCCGAGGCCGACAATGCCGGCGACGCGCAGAAGAATGCCGCGCAGGCGTTCCGGCGCGACATAGAGGTCCACCTCAGGGCGATCTCGGAAAAATACCTGATCAACGGCGAGACGCAGGACACGGCCTTCATGTTCGTGCCGTCGGAACTGATCTTCGCCGAAATCCACGAGAATTTCGAGGCGATCGTCCACAAGGCACATCGCGCCCGCGTCGTCATCGTCTCGCCGTCGCTCCTGATGCTGTCGATCCAGGTCATCCAGGCGATCCTCAAGGATGCGCGCATGCGCGAACAGGCGCATCTGATCCAGGGCGAGGTCGTCAGGCTGATGGAGGACGTGTCGCGCCTCGATGATCGGGTGCGCAAGCTGCAGGGTCATTTCGGCCAGGCGAGCAAGGACATAGATGACATCCTCGTCTCGTCCTCCAAGGTGGTGAAGCGCGGCCAGAAGATCGAGGCACTGGAACTCGGCGCCGAAGTCGACGGCGAGGCCGACGCCCAGAATGCGCTACCGGCGGCCAACGAAAGCGCGTCGGTGGGAACCAAGAGCGGACAGCTGCGCCTGCGCGTGGTGGACGAGGCCTGAGCAGGCTGTCCCGCCGTTCCTGTCAGCCCTTCGTATCGAGGACGAGCGCGTCCAGGTCGGGAAGCCACGGCATGGCCGAGTGTCGCCAGCTCTCGCGCCTCGGCGGCAATTCATTGCGCTGGCGCGCCGTGCCCAGACGGATGCCGTAGTCCTTCGGTCCATCGCCGACCGAAGTTGCGTAGAGCGGCGAGCCGCAGTCGGCGCAGAAGGCCTGTTCGCGCTTGTTTCCGCTCTCGGCGGTCTTCACATAGACCTTCGGCGTGCCGCGCGTGAGGCGGAACTTGTCCTCGGGCGCGAAGACGCTCACCCGAAAGGCCGTACCGGTCAGCGTCTGGCAGTCCGTGCAGTGGCAGATGCCCACCGCCTCGGGGTCGATCTCCGCCTCGTAGGCGATCGCGCCGCAATGACAGCTGCCGTCGATCTTCATGGAACGCTCCCATATCCCGGGAGGCAAACCTACAGGACTCTTGCCCTCGGGCCAAACTCTTGTTTCATTTCGCTCCTCATCAACGAGGACGCGAATCATGGCCAAGGGTCAAATGAAGGCCAAGAAGGAAGCCCGCAAACCGAAGAAGGATGCGAAGAAGCCGGCCGCAGCACCCGCGCTCAAGCCAGCGCCCGTCGCCGCTCTGCGGCAGAAGGAAAAATAGGCGAACGCCATCGGCTGCCGGAGGCATATCCGCCTTCGGCAGCCCTGAATGGTGATGGTCCTGACCCGAAAGCCACAAGCCTTCCGGGCATGTATGGATTTTAGTGCCTGCCGGCCCTTGCCTTGCGCGCCGCGTAGCGCGCGTCGCGCTTGGCCTTGCGCTCGGCCTCGTCGGCGAGAAGCCGCGCGATGCGCTCGTTCTCTTCCGCTTCCCTGGCCTTTGCTTCGGCTTGAGCTGCCTCCTCGGCGGCCAGGCGGGCAGCTTCTTCCTCGGCTTCGCGCACGGCACGTTCCTCGGCCTCGCGCACCAGCCGCTCCTGCCTCAGTCTTTCCTTCTCGGCCTCGCGCTTGGCGCGCGCCTCGAGGATAGCCTGCCTTTCGGCTTTCCTGGCCAGCACCGCCGGATCGTCGTCCGCCGGCCGCGCCTTGAACCGTTCGAGCAAAGCCTTCTTCGCTTCGTTCGCCGCGTTACGGCGTTCGAAGATGTCTTTTTCCCTATACATCGTCAAATTTTGGTCCCTGAAGTCTACAGCGCTTACATACGCATGGAGAACGAGAGTTCAACCCGCTTTCCGGCAACGCTCCCATGAAAAATGTACGGGCGAGCGTCCGGTCGCCCTTGTCGGCGAGGGCTCGGCCCTTTTGCGAAAGGATTGGCGAAGACCGTCTGGCCGGAACCAGGCGACCGGCTGGCGCATTTCCTCGTCATCTCCGGCTGCGCCGGTCCGATCGAGGGGCTGAATCGATGACCACCGAAACGGAAATTCCCGGTGCCGCCGCGCCGGACGCTGCCGGCTCGCACGAAAAGCCGTCGCTTGGCCCGTCTCTCGGGGCGGTCTGCTCGGACACGAGGCTCATCCGGTCCTTGCTCACGGGCATATTCATCCTGGCGACCGTCTATGCCCTCTACTTCGCACGCGATTTCGTCATGCCCGTGGTGCTCGCCTTCCTGCTCGCGCTCATGCTCACGCCGATCGTGCGCTTCCTGAAGAAGCGCGGCGTTCCCGAGGCGTTGTCGGCGACGCTGCTGGTGCTGATGTCGGTCCTTTCCATCGGCGGCATCGGCTATTTCATGAGCGGACCGGTGGTAGACCTGGTCAACAACGCACCGCAGATCGGGCGGCAGCTGACCGAGAGGCTCAACGAACTGCGCCACCCCTTCGAGCGGATGGCGGAGGTCTCCCGGCAGGTCGAGCAGGTCGCCGAGACCGCACAGGAACCGGGCGTCCAGAAGGTCGTGGTGGCGCAGCCGGGCATCGTTTCGCAGGCGGCAGGCAACGTCCTCTCGGCGTCGACGACGATCGCGATTACTTTCGTCCTGTCGCTCTTCCTGCTCGCGTCGGGCACGATGTTCTACGAGAAGATCATCCAGTCCTTCGCGCGGCTCAGCGAAAAGAAGCGCGCCTTGCGCCTGGTCTATGACATCGAGCGCGAGATTTCGCGCTATCTCCTGACTGTCGCCGTGATCAATGCGGGGCTGGGCGCCGTCATCGCGCTTGGCCTGGGGGCGCTCGGCATGCCGAATCCCGCCGTCTGGGGCGTGGCCGCCGCCGCGCTCAACTTCCTGCCCTATATCGGCGCGCTCCTCACCATACTGCTCGTCGCCTGCATCTCGCTGATCAGCTTCGACAGCCTGTCCTATGCATTGCTTGCACCGCTCTTCGTCGTGCTCTGCAACATAATCGAGGGCCAGTTCGTGACGCCGCTGGTCGTCGGCCGCAGGCTCGAAATCAACGCGGTGGCCATCTTTATCGCCGTCGCCTTCTGGTCCTGGTTGTGGGGCTTCATCGGCGCGCTGATCGCGGTGCCGCTGCTGGTCATCGTGAAGGTCTTCTGCGACCATTTCGACAGCTGGCGGCACGTGGGCAATTTCCTGTCGGCGCAGCAGACGGCCGACACCGACGAAGTCGAGGCCGAAACCTCGCCCGGACAGGTGTAGCCGGGCCGGTTCGATTGCGGGTGCCGGCCGGCCTTCCTATATCAGGGAGCTTCAGATCGTTCGCCGTCCCGGAGATTGTCATGGCTGTCCTTTCCGTTCTCGATCTTTCGCCGGTACCGGAAGGCAGCACCGCCGGGCAGTCGCTGAGGAACACGCTCGACCTCGCCCGCCATGCCGAGCGGCTCGGCTACAACCGATTCTGGCTGGCCGAGCACCACAACATGCCGGGCATCGCGAGTGCCGCGACCTCGGTGGTCATCGGCCATGTCGCCGCCGGCACCTCGACCATCCGCGTCGGTGCCGGTGGCATCATGCTGCCCAACCATGCGCCTCTGGTCATCGCCGAGCAGTTCGGCACGCTTGCCGCACTTCATCCGGGGCGCATCGATCTGGGCCTCGGCCGCGCGCCGGGCACCGACATGCTGACGGCCCGGGCGCTCCGCCGCAATCTCGACGCCGGCGTCGACAATTTTCCACAGGACGTGGTCGAACTGATCAACTATTTCGCGCCGGCCGAGCCTGGCCAGCGCGTGCGCGCGGTGCCGGGCGAAGGCGAGGCGGTCGAGGTCTGGGAGCTGGGATCGTCGACCTATGGTGCGCAACTCGCCGCCATGCTCGGCCTGCCCTATGCCTTCGCCTCGCATTTCGCGCCTGCGGAGATGGAGCACGCCATCGATATCTACCGCTCGCGCTTCCAGCCGTCGGAACGGCTGGCCAAACCACGCCTGATGCTCGGCCTCAACGTCTTTGCCGCCGACAGCGATGCTGAGGCGCGCCTCCATTTCAGCTCTCTGCAACAGGCCTTCGTCAATCTGCGCACCGGCCGGCCAGGCAAGCTGCCGCCGCCGGTCGAGAACTACGAGGCGACGCTCGACCCGATGGCGAAGGGCATGCTCGCCGGCGCGCTTTCCTGCTCGATCGTCGGTTCGCCGGCGACGGTCAGAAGCGGCCTCGACGATTTCGTGCGACGCACCGGGGCGGACGAGCTGATGGTCACCGCGCAGATTTTCGACCACGCGGCGCGGGTGCGATCCTTCGAGATTCTCGCCGAGGCGCATCGCGAACTGTCGCAGGCGGCATAGTGCATGTCTCCCGAAAGTGGTTCCGGTTTCGGGGCAAAGGCATGCGTAAAAACAAGGCTCTAAAGCGCAGGAAGCGAACCTGAACGATCGCGACGCGCTTTGGTGCTGCGCCTGTCCTCTCCCGGTCAGCCTTCCCAGGGCACCCGATACATGCCAGCCCGCTCGTAGAGCCGGATCGCATTCCTGTTGTCGGCTTCCACCTTCAGATCGACGGAGGAAGCCCCCCTGGCCTGAAAGACGCCAAAGACCAGCCTCAGAAGGTTTTCGCCGATGCCCAGACGTCGCGCATCGGGATGGACGGCAAGGTCCTTCAGGAATGCGCCGGTCCAGCAGAGCGCTACGCCGGCGATCCCTTCTTGGCCGACGACCAGAAAGCAGAGCGAGGCGTCGAATTCGGGATCGCCGGAAAAATTCGGCCACCAGATGTCGAAAGGCGGCACGCCGCGGCCATCCTCATATGCCCTGCTCATCACGTCATGGATGGCGTGGGCGTCGCCCGGCAGAAGCGTGCGGCAGGAGAAGCCGGTTGGCCACCGCGGCGGCGGGACCGGCCCGTCGAGCTTCTTGCGCAGCCGGAACGCGTGTTCGGTCATCCTCTATCGAAGCGCCTTGGCGATGGCGGCATCCGGGAAGCAGGTCGGCGCGAGACCGTTCCTCGCCTGCCAGTCGCCGATCGAACGCCGCGTCCTGAAGCCCGGCAGGCCGTCGGCGCCGCCGACATCGTAGCCCAGCGCCTCCAGCCCGCGCTGCATGGCGGCGATGTCGGAGCGGTAAAGGCCGCCGACCTTGCCCCAGGCTCCGGCGAAGCGACGGTCGCCATAGGCGATGCGGTCCGCGCCGTGACCGATGAAGAGCGCATAGAGATCGCTCTCATTATATTCCTTGAGCACATAGAAATTCGGCGTCACGATGAAGGCCGGTCCGCTGCGGCCGGCCGGCATCAGCAGGAAACCCTCCGCCTGCAGCTCGTGTTTCGGAAACGGCTTGCCGCCGGCGCGCTCGACGCCGAGAGCTGCCCAGTCGGAAATCTTCTTGCCCCGGTCCGGCCCTTCCAGCGCGCAGGACACGCTCTCCGGCACGGTCACCTCGAAGCCCCAGTCGCGGCCCGCCACCCAGCCATAGTCTGCAAGGTAGTTCGCGATGGAGGCCAGCGTGTCCGGCGTCGAGTTCCAGATGTCCGCCCCACCGTCGCCGTCGAAGTCGACCGCATGCTTGAGGAAGGAGGTCGGCAGGAATTGCGGCTGGCCGAGCGCGCCGGCCCAGGAGGATTTCATCGCCTTGCGTGTCGCGAGCCCCCGCTCCAGCATGACCAGCGCGCCGATCACCTCGGTACGGAACATCTCCTTGCGCGTGGCGAGAAACGCCTTGGTGCCCAGCACCTCGATTGCGTCATAGGGGATTTTCGCCGCACCAAAGCCGGACTCACGCCCCCAGATCGCCAGCACGATCCCGGCCGGCACGCCGTAGCGCTTCTCGATCGCGGAAAGCGTCTTTGCGTATTTGCCGGCGCGGGCACGCCCGCCGGTCGTTACCGCGCCAAGCGTCTTTTCGGCAAAATAGTTGCCGGGCGAACCGAACTCGGCCTGTAGCTGCTTCTTCGGGGTTTTCGGCTTTTCACCTGGCAAGACCAGATCGGGCAACTCGAGGTTCGGCGTTACACCGCCGAAGGCTGCATCGAAAGTCTTCTTCGACACGCCGTTGGCCTTGGCCTCGGGCCAAAGATCCTGCTCCAGCCAGGCGCGGAACTGATCGTCGATTTTTGCCGCGGAGGCGGGGGCGGCGATGAATAGAAAGAGCAGAAGGAGCAACGCCCCCTCCACCATGCTTCGCATGGTCCCCCTCCCCCGCTTCGCAGGGGAGGAACTGAAGGCGCCGCGCGTGATCCTCCCCCGTTTACGGGGGAGGGGGACCGCCGAAGGCGGTGGAGGGGGCGGAGGCGCACGACCCAAGCAACAGCCGATCTCCTACTCAAAAGGCGAGCTGTCGACCGGAAAGAGGCGCCGTCTCCCCGCCCCCGCCTACTTCCGTTTCAGCATCCTGATGACCGCGCCCAGCGCCCACCAGGCGCAGAGGCTCGCCGCTGCCGACCCCATCAGCATCGTCTCGGCGGTCCCCAGCCAGCGCTGCACGCCAAGCTCGACCGCGATC
>JALYWP010000123.1 GCA_030852655.1 Pseudomonadota bacterium
GATGCGGGCCGCGTCGATTTTGGCGGCGTCGACCTGCTTTCATTGAGCGGCGAGAAATTGCGTGCCGCTCGGCGGCGTATCCAGATGGTATTCCAGGACCCGCTGGGCGCCTTCAATCCGCGCGCGACCGTCGGCGGCGCCCTCGCGGACCCGCTGCGCATCCACGCCATCTGCGACAGTTCCAGGCGCGCAGCCGTGATTGCCGGCCTGCTCGAACGCGTCGGGCTTGACCCGGCGCTGGCCTCGCGCGCCATTCACGAGATTTCAGGCGGCCAGCGCCAGCGCGTGGCGATCGCGCGCGCATTGGCGACAAAACCCGAACTCATCGTGCTCGACGAAGCGGTCTCCGCGCTCGATGTCTCGGTGCGCGGTAAAATCCTCGACCTGCTGGTCGACCTGCAACGCGAGCAGGGTATCGCCTATGTCTTCGTCTCGCACGATCTCGCCGTCCTGCGTGCGGTCTCCCATCACATAGCGATCATGGATGCCGGTCGGATCGTGGAGCACGGCCCGGCGAGCGACGTCGTCGCAAATCCGCAATCGCCCACGGCCCGCGCGTTGATCGCCGCCGTGCCACGCCTCCTTCACGCATAAAGCTTTCATGGCCCGTTCCTTCATCGATTGCGTGAAACGTTGAACCGCAGACCGAATTCACCCACCTCGCCGAAAAAATCTCGGGGATGTTTTTCCACGCCTTTCCTGCTGGTGCCATGATGTGCCCACCCTGGGTCGAGGATCGCGTGAATGGACTGGAATGCGGCAATCGAGATGAATCGCGACGCGCTGAAGCGCGTGCTGGTCATGCTCGTCGCCATGGTCGGGCTCGACGGCGGCCGCCCCACCACGCTCCCGCGCCATTTCCACCGTGCAGTGCTCAGCCTGCTCAGGCCTGCCGAAGCCGCGGCGCGGCGGCTGATCATCGTGGCCGCGCGGGGCATCGTTGTCACCTTGCCGCCGGCGCGCGAGCCGAAAGCGACGCAGCCGGCCCTGGGCACGAGCATCGTCAAGGGCATCGGCACCGGCATCGTGATGCCGCGCGGCTTTCGCCCCGGCCATTCGCGTGCCGCGCCCTGCAGACTTGCCTTGCCGCTGTTTGATCCGCTGCCCCGTTGGGGCGCGTCGCCGAGGCGGGCAGCAAGCGGATTTCCGCGCATCTACATCCCCGGCCTGACCCGGCCGTTTCCCGTCCCCCGCCAGCCCTCGCGCGACGACCCTGTCGACGCTGCGCGCCTTGCCCTGCGCCTCGGCGCGCTCGCTCGCGCGCTCGACGAACTGCCGCGCGAGGCAAGGCGCTTCGCCCGCTGGAGAGCGCGCCGCGACCGGGCGCTTGCGGCGGGCTGCATTCACCGCGTCACGCCGCTGCGTCCCGGCCGCCCGCCAGGCGGCCGCCTGTCGCGTTACGATCCGGACGCGCCACGCAGGAAGAATATCCGCGATATCGACGAGATCCTGGCGCACACCCACGCGCTGGCCCGCTATGCTCTCAATCCCGACACGTCATGACGCGACCGCCGCCCGCTATGGCGCAACCTGAATTCGCTCAGCGCACCTGGTCGAGCAGGCGCTTGCACTCCAGGAGGTCGAACAGCGCCTCCTGGAGCAGTGCGCGATTGTCGCGTGACAGCTTGCCTTCGCCAGGCTGCACGGGACCGTCGTCGTCCGGCTTGCCCAGGCCGAAGAAGCGGCGTGGCTTTGCCTTGGCTTCGCCGACCAGCATCTCGTCGTCGCCCTGGCGGGGCTGCGCGCCCTGCGTGAGCGGCGTTTCGGCCTCTGCCTGCTTGCGCTGGGCGATCGCCTCGACCGCCGCGCGGTCGCCGCTGCCGATCGCGATGAGGAACTGGTTGCCATTCTCGCGCAGCAGTTTCTGCACGCCTTTGATCGTATAGCCCTGGTCATAGAGCATGTGGCGGATGCCCTTGATCAGTTCGACATCCTGCGGGCGATAGTAGCGGCGGCCGCCGCCGCGCTTCATCGGCTTGATCTGCGTGAAGCGCGTTTCCCAGAAGCGCAGCACGTGCTGCGGCAGGTCGAGATCTTCAGCGACCTCGCTGATGGTGCGGAATGCGTCGGGGCTCTTGTCCATGGCGCGGCCCTTTCGTGAAAGTCCGAATCGCTACTCATTTCAGCGATTTGCGCGCCAATATTCAAGCCAAGGTCCATCGGCGGCGCAGCTTATGCACCGGAAGCGTCAAGCGGCGTGCCTGTCGGCGGCTACTTTCCCGACTTGGCCTTACTGTTCTGATGGGTCTTGAGGATGCGGTTCTTCAGCACGTTGGATGCCTTGAAGGTCATCACGCGCCTCGGCAGGATCGGCACTTCCTCGCCGGTCTTGGGATTGCGTCCGACACGCTCGTTCTTCGAGCGCACATGGAAGGTCGCGAAGGAGGAAAGCTTCACGGTCTCGCCACGAACGATCGCCTCGCAAATCTCGTCGAGCACGGATTCGACGAGGGCGGCGGACTCCGTGCGTGAAAGGCCTACCTTGCGGTAGACGGCTTCGGCTAGGTCGGCGCGAGTAAGTGTTTTTCCTCCCATGCGACCGTCCAACCATCCCCTCGAAAAAAACAATTAAACGACACAAAGAACAAGAACGTTAGGGAATTGGCCACACTAGGTCAAGGACCGAACCTGTCGCTTCAAGCCGGTGCAGGCAAAGTGTTGCACTTCGGTCGACTTTGTCGGCACGACGCTACCAGCGTACCAGCACGGCGCCCCATGTGAAACCGCCGCCCATCGCCTCGAGCAATACGAGATCGCCCTTCTTGATGCGGCCGTCGGCCACCGCCACCGAAAGCGCCAGCGGAACCGACGCCGCCGATGTATTGCCGTGAAGCTGGACGGTCGTGACAACCTTTTCCTCGGCTATGCCGAGCTTCTTCGCCGAGGCGTCGATGATGCGCTTGTTGGCCTGGTGGGGCACGAACCAGTCGAGGTCGCCGGAGGTGATCCCGGCTTTCGCATAGGTATCTTCGATGACGTCGGTGATCATGCCGACCGCGTGCTTGAACACCTCGCGGCCTTCCATCCTGAGATGGCCGACCGTGCCGGTCGTGCCCGGCCCGCCATCGACGAACAGCTTGTCCTTGTGCGCGCCATCGGAACGCAGGCTGGAGGTGATGATGCCGCGATCGGAAGCCCTGCCCTCGTTCTCCTCGGCCTCGAGGACCAGCGCGCCGGCGCCGTCGCCGAACAGCACGCAGGTGCCGCGATCGGTCCAGTCGAGGATGCGCGAGAAGGTCTCCGCGCCGATCACCAGCACGCGTTTGGCAAGCCCGCCCTTGAGATAGAGGTCGGCCGTGGTAATCGCATAGACGAAGCCTGAGCAGACTGCCTGCATGTCGAAGGCAAAGCCGTGCCGCATACCGAGCCGCCGCTGAATATCGACGGCGGTGGCCGGAAACGTATTGTCGGGCGTCGAAGTAGCAAGCACGATCAGATCGATGTCGTCAGGCGTCAGGCCGGCGTTCGCAAGGGCCGCGCGCGCGGCGGCCTCGCCGAGCGAAGCCGTCGTCTCGCCCTCGTCCGCTATGTGACGCTGACGGATTCCGGTGCGCTGGACGATCCATTCGTCGGATGTTTCGACGATGCCTTCGAAGTCGGCATTCTTCATGATGCGGCGAGGCAAGGCGGAGCCGATCCCGCGCACGATTGATCTGATCAAGATGCTATTCCTTGTCGTCTTCGTCGGCGGCTCTCGCCGGGATCTGCCTCGGGTGTCGGGCGTGGAACAGGTCGAGATCCGCCTCGATCCTGTCGAGCAGCCCGTTTCTGACCATGTCGTAGCCAAGCTCCACCGCCGCAGCAAAGCCCTCGTCGTCGGTGCCACCATGGCTCTTCACCACGAGGCCGTTGAGACCGAGGAATACACCGCCATTGGATTTGCGCACGTCCAGTTTCTCGCGCAGCCGGTCGAATGCACTCTTGGCAAAAATATAGCCTATCCGCGCCATCAGCGTGCGTTCCATTGCCGCCTTGAGGAAAGACGCCATCAGCCGCGCGGTACCCTCGGCCGTTTTCAGCGCGATGTTGCCGGAAAAACCCTCGGTGACGAACACGTCGACAGTGCCCTTGCCGAGATCGTCGCCTTCGACGAAGCCGTGGTAGCTCATCGACATCAGCTCGGCCTCGCGCAGAAGTTGGCCGGCTTCCTTGACGTCTTCCTGGCCCTTGATCTCCTCGACCCCCACGTTCAGCAGCCCGACGGTCGGTCGGTTGATCCCGAACAGCGCGCGCGACATCGCGGCGCCAAGAATTGCGAAGTCGATCAGTTGGTGGGCGTCCGCGCCTATGGTGGCCCCGACATCGAGCACGATGCTCTCGCCGCGCGCAGTCGGCCAGATCGAGGCGATTGCGGGCCGGTCGATCGTCGCCATGGTGCGCAGGCAGAATTTCGACATCGCCATCAGCGCGCCGGTATTGCCGGCCGAAATGCAGCAGTCGGCCTGGCCCGCCTTCACCGCCTCGACTGCCTTCCACATCGACGATTTCCAGCGGCCGTGGCGTAGCGCCTGGCTCGGCTTGTCGTCCATGCGAACCGCGATCTCGCAGTGCACGAGTTCGCTGATGGCGGCGACCTTGGGATATTTCTCCAGGACGGGCCTGACTTCCTCGACCTTGCCGTAGACGAGGAAGCGCACGTCGTTGCGACGCTCGACGACCTTCATCAGGCCGGGGATGACCACGGAAGGACCGTGGTCGCCACCCATCGCATCGATTGAGATTCTGATCACGAGGCCACGATCCGTTGAGGTTGCTTTGATCTGCCGAGATATCCGGGACCGGTCTTGGCATTCATTCCGTGCAGCCCGCAAGGGCTGTCGAAAGTTCGGGCAAAATAACGGTTTTGGCAGGGCGCACAACCGCGATTTCGTTTCACTGGGAGGCTATTCATTCTTTCCGCGTGAGCCGGCGTAACTTTTCCTGCAGCGGGCCTTCGGGTCGCGCGGCGGCGTCATCTGCGCCTGTTCCGGGAAGCACGGCGTCCGGCTTGCGCGGATAGGGATCGATGCCGAGGCCGAAAAATTCCTCGGCCAGCGCGCCAACATCGATCGCGTCGCCGGAAAAGCTTTCCGGGCTGTCCGGCCCCTCCGCGTCGACATGTATCTCCCCGCCTGCATCGAAACCCAACCGGCCGAGCTTCGAGTCCTCGGGCAGGAAAAGGCCGTCGACCTTTTCGTCGATCCTTGCCTGCAGGGGGTCGAGCGTGACCACGCATTCCTGCGTGATGTCGGCCTCGACATGGCCCGACACCTTCACTCCGTTGCGCTTCCACGGGGTAACCAGCAGGTCGGCGCGGAAATTCTCGACCGAAAGAAGGCCGTGAGCATCCGCCAGTGCCTTCCTCTGTCTGGCATCGGCTTCGATCACCACGGGCAGACCCTTCTGGGGGAGCCGTGTCACGAAAGCCCTGAAGGATACGGGGCTTTGGGCGTGTTCGTCCTGCATCTCGTTCTCTATGCCTGCACCGGCGTCGGGAAGCTGACGAACCCGGCGCGGATCGCTTCGGAGTCCTGCGCGGCAAGCATTTCTACCGCATCCGTCACATAATCCGCCAGTCTTGCCGCCTCGGGCCAGCTTTCAGCTTCCGGACGGATGTTGCGCGCGAGCGCGGCCGCCAGGGCTTGCCTGTCGCCGCGATCGAGGGCGTCGGCATAGGCAGCGGTACGGCCATAATACATTTTCGCCAGCTTCTTCATGCGCTTGGGAATGCCCATGTCGCCGATGCCAAGTTCGCGCAGTGAATGATCGACGTCCGCGAAGAAGTCGTCGATCAGTATCTGCGCAATGTCCCACGAGGCGCCGGCCTCCTTGTGCATGCGGTGCTGGAAGATGAACATGTGCAGCGACAGCATCTCGAAGCGGCCTAGCGCCGTATCGGGCACGCTCCAATGCGAATAAAACGGCGGTTGCCGCGCGGCTGCCACGATTGACGCGTAAAGCGCCTCCGTTATCGCGCGGTTCGCGTGGCGTTCGCGACCGAACAGGCGCTGGAACATGAAGCAGGTCTCCGGGCGGCACTCTTCGCCTCGCGGCCTTGTTGCATCGCCGCCGAAGCTGGTTTACCGGTTTTGCCGCCCTGTGCAAGTTGCGGGCGGTGGAACGGACAGCCCCGGACGGAAGCCGAATCCAACGGGGCGTCTAATCGAGGGAGTTGTTGTTGCCAGCGTCGAAATTCAAGCCCCCGTCCCTGACGCGAGCCGCAAGCGCCTTGACGCTCATCGCGGCCGCCGCAGCGACCACCGGGTGCAACACCAGCAAGACCTTTGCCGGACTGACCCCCGGCGAGACGCTGACCCAAGGCTATGTCATCGACCAGCAGTCGATCGATCTCGTGCCCGTCGGTTCCAGCCGCGAGCAGGTGCTCCTGGCGCTCGGCAGCCCGTCGACCACAGCGACCTTCGACAATGAGGTCTTTTACTACATCTCTCAGACGCGCGAGCGGCCGGTCGCCTTCATGAAGCCCAAGCTCGTCGATCAGCGCATCCTCGCTGTCTATTTCAATGCAGAGGGCCGCGTCGACAATATCGCCAACTACGGCCTGAAGGACGGCAAGGTGTTCGACTTCATCTCGCGCACCACGCCGACCGGCGGCAAGGATCAGAACTTCCTCGGCCAGATGCTTTCCGGGGTCGGCAATATCGGCCAGAACACCGCCAAGAACATCCTGGGCGGAGGGTAACGGCGCCGCTCGCCAGCTCGCCATCTGCCGCTTTCAAACAAAATGCCCGCGGGATCGCTCCCGCGGGCATTTTGTTTGGGTAGTTCTGCCGCCTTGCCTCAGCCGTGCGCGAGCACGGCCAGCAGCAGCAGCGCGACGATGTTGGTGATCTTGATCGCCGGGTTGACGGCCGGGCCGGCTGTGTCCTTGTAGGGATCGCCGACGGTGTCGCCGGTCACCGAGGCCTTGTGCGCCTCGGAGCCCTTGAGGTGCTTGACGCCGTCCTTGTCGACGAAGCCGTCCTCGAACGACTTCTTGGCGTTGTCCCAGGCGCCGCCGCCCGAGGTCATCGAGATGGCGACAAACAAGCCGTTGACGATGACGCCGAGGAGAGAAGCGCCGAGCGCGGCGAAAGCCGAGGCCTTGGAGCCGGAGATGAGCAGCACGCCGAAATAGACGACGAGCGGCGCCAGCACCGGCAGCAGCGAGGGGATGATCATCTCCTTGATCGCGGCCTTGGTGAGGAGGTCGACCGCACGCGCGTAGTTCGGCTTGGAGGTGCCGGCCATGATGCCGGGATTCTCGCGGAACTGCTTGCGCACTTCTTCGACGATCGCGCCCGCCGCACGGCCGACGGCCGTCATGGCAATGCCGCCGAACAGATACGGGATGAGGCCGCCGAAGATCAGGCCGGCGACGACATAAGGGTTCGACAGGTCGAACGACACCGTACCCAAATCCGCGAAGTAGGGGTACTGGGCCGCGTTGGCTGCGAAGTACTGCAGGTCGTAACTGTAGGCCGCGAACAGCACCAGTGCGCCGAGGCCGGCAGAGCCGATGGCGTAGCCCTTGGTGACGGCCTTGGTCGTGTTGCCGACCGCGTCGAGCGCATCCGTCGAATGGCGCACCTCGGGCGGCAGGCCGGACATCTCGGCGATGCCGCCGGCATTGTCGGTGACCGGGCCGAAGGCGTCGAGCGCCACGATCATGCCGGCGAGGCCGAGCATGGTGGTGACCGCGATCGCCGTCCCGAACAGCCCGGCGAGCTGGTAGGTGGAGATGATGCCGCCGACGATGACGATCGCCGGAAGCGCCGTCGATTCCAGCGAGACCGCGAGGCCCTGGATGACGTTGGTGCCGTGGCCGGTGACCGACGCCTGCGCGATCGAGTTGACCGGGCGCTTGTCGGTGCCGGTGTAGTACTCCGTTATGACGACGATCAGGCCGGTCACCAGCAGCCCGATAAGACCGCAGATGAACAGGTTCTGCCCGGTGACAGTCATGCCGTTTGCCGTACCGACGTCACCCCAGCCGATGGTCAGCGAGGTGGCGGCGCCGAGGCCGACGATCGAGAGGATACCCGTGACGATGAGGCCCTTGTAGAGAGCGCCCATGATCGAGCCGTTCGAGCCGAGCTTGACGAAGAAGGTGCCGACGATCGAGGTGATGATGCAGGCGCCGCAGATGGCGAGCGGGTAGAGCATGATGGAGCCGAGCACCGCCGTGCCGCCGAAGAAGATCGCGCCGAGGACCATGGTGGCGACGACGGTCACCGCATAGGTTTCGAACAGGTCGGCAGCCATGCCGGCGCAGTCGCCGACATTGTCGCCGACATTGTCGGCGATGGTCGCGGGGTTGCGCGGGTCGTCCTCGGGGATACCGGCCTCGACCTTGCCGACGAGATCGCCGCCGACATCAGCGCCCTTGGTGAAGATACCGCCGCCAAGACGGGCGAAGATCGAAATCAGCGAGGCGCCGAAGCCCAGCGAAACCAATGCGTCGATGACGATGCGGCTATCGGGTGCGAGGCCCATCGGACCGACCAGGACCCAGTAATAGACGGCGACGCCGAGCAGCGCGAGGCCGGCAACGAGCATGCCGGTGATCGCGCCCGACTTGAAGGCGATGTCGAGGCCGGCGGCGAGGCTGTTGGAAGCTGCCTGCGCGGTGCGCACATTGGCGCGAACCGAGACATGCATGCCGATGAAGCCGGCCAGTCCGGAAAGCACCGCGCCGATGAGGAAGCCAAGTGCCGCGGTGAAAGAGAGCAGCCACCAGGCGAGCAGCAGCACGACCACGCCGACGACGGCGATGGTGGTGTACTGGCGGGCGAGATAGGCCTGCGCACCCTCGCGGATGGCGGCCGAGATTTCCTGCATCCGCTGATTGCCCTGATCGGCCGCGAGGACCGAACGCGTCGCCCAGATGGCGTACAGGACAGAGAGCAAGCCGCAGGCTATGACGACGTAAAGCATGGTCATGCCGGATTCCCTGATTGGCGGTCCGAAAGATCCCCTCCCCGGACCGATGGAGGAGACCGGGGGCCACTGGCCGGAATCCGGTCTTTCGCAGCGGCTTATGCGAAAGAGCCCCGCGAACGTCAAGATAATGTTCAGCTTTTGCCCGTCTTTCGGGCAATACAGCTAGGCTGGCCGAAGGGAAGCGCGGTCCATGGCTGAATAAGATCGATTGAAATTACCGCGGAACGCTGAAGCGCCTCGATTCTAGCGGGACGACCTCGGTCACCGTTTGGGCTTGACTCTGACCTCGATCGCCCCGCCGCCGCTCGCCGGACGCTGCATCTCGACCGAGTTCATGCTTTCAATGAGCGAACTGAGTTTCCTGAAGCCAAAGTTGCGCGGGTCGAAATCCGGTGCTCGTTCGTTGAGTATCTTGCCCACCGCGCCGAGGTGCGCCCAGCCTTCTTCGCTGGACACGTCATCGATCGCCGCCAGGATGTCCTTTTCCGGCGCCGCCGGAAGCTTCACCTTCGTCGTCTTGATGCCGGCCTTGTCCTCATTTGCCAGAAGGTCACAGTAAAAGAAGCGGTCGCATGAACGTACATAAGCCTTCGACGCCTTCTGCTCGCCAAATCCGTACACAGGGACCCCTTCCTCACGGATGCGACTGGCAAGCGTGGTGAAATCGCTGTCGCTCGACGCGATGCAAAACCCATCGATCAACCCGCGATGCAATATATCCATCGCCTCGATGGCGAGCTTCATATCGGTCGCATTCTTGCCCGTCGCTGCCGGAGGCACGTGAATGGGCGTAAGCGCGTTTTCGTGTATGAGCGGCTGCCACGAATTCATGGCGTTGCTGGCGAAATGGCCATAGACGCGCTTGACCGTGATCGTTCCGAGAGCCGAAGCTTCGCGAATGATGATCGGCAGGTACTTCCCGCCCAGATTGTCTGCGTCGATCAACAGGGCAAGCCGGGCGCGAGGCGTGGTTGCGGCGGCATCTGGCATCGGCAACTCCCTTGTGGCACCGCTGCGGGCTGATCCACCGCGATGACGATATCAGCTTCGGCTAAGCAGCGCACTGCGTCTGCTGGTGATCACCAACCCGGCGAGCCCGACCAGGCAAATACCGGTCACCGGGAAGACGATCCAGTTCAGCATGTCCCAGCCCCAGGCATTGTAGACAGCACCCGACATCAGAGAGCCGAACGCCACTGACCCGAACAGGATGAAGTCGTGCAACCCCTGGACCTTGCCCTTCTCCGAATTCCGGTAAGTTCCAGCGACCATCGCGGTGGCACCGATGAAGGCGAAGTTCCAACCCAGGCCGAGCAGGATCAGGGCCATCCAGAACTGCCACAGTTCTATGCCGGAAAGCGCAACGATCGCACAGGCGATCAAGAGCGTGAGCCCGGTCGCGACGATGGTTTCCTTGCCGAAACGCGCAATCAGCGCGCCGGTGAAGAAGCTCGGCCCGAACATAGCCATGACGTGCCATGAGATGCCAAGCGCCGCCTCGTCGGGGGAAAAGCCGCAGCCGACCATGGCAAGCGGCGCGCCGGTCATCACGAAGCTCATCAGCGCGTAGGAACCGACGGCGCAGAGCAGCCCGACTGCGAATTGCGGCTGCTTGACGATCTCGGAAAGCTCCCGCGCGGGTTCGCCCGCATGCTCGTCGTGTGACAAAGTTTTGTCGCGCACACGCAGGAAGGACAGAAGCACGGCGCCGACCGCAGCGAGCCCGAGGATGGCCGCAAAGGCCCCCGCGAACATGACGGGCGCCAGCAGGTCGCGCGTAAAGATGACGATCTGCGGGCCGATGACGGCGGTGAAGACGCCGCCGGCAAGCACGAAGGAGATGGCGCGCGCCTTGAATTCGGGCGGCGCGTTGTCGGCGGCCGCGAAGCGGAACTGCTGCACGAAGGCGCCGCCGAGGCCGATGACCATCAAACCAACTGCGAAAATCCAGAAACTCGACTGGAACAGTGCGAGCGTCGCCAGCAGCCCGCCGAGCGCAGTGATCAGCGTGCCGACCTGGAATCCGTTGCGCTGGCCGAGCCTTCGGATGATCCACGCCGCGGGAATCGCGCCGAGCGCCACGCCGACGTTGAAGCCGGTAATGGGCGCCGTCGCCAACGACTTGTCCGCATCCAGCAGGAATTGGCCGGCAATCGCGCCCAACGAAAATGCGACCACGGCGGCCGAACCGACGATCGCCTGCGACGCCGCCAGGATCAGCGCCGTGCGGCGCGCCTCGCGCTCGGCCGGCGTCCTTTCGGTCATGATGCGTCCTTGCCGCGCCCTTCGCCCCTGACGCGGCGCGACACGCGATCGAGCACCGCGTTGACCAGCTTGGGTTCATCCTCGGTATAGAACGCCTTGGCGATATCGACATACTCCGACACGATGACGGCAACCGGCACGTCCTCGCGCTTCATCAATTCATAGACGCCGGCCCTGAGGATCGCGCGCAGCGTGGAATCCAGCCGCGACAGCGGCCAGTCTTCGGCCAGCGCCTGCCGGATCACCGGGTCGACAGTCTTCTGGTTCTCGACGACGCCAGACAGGATGGCGCGGAACCATTGCGCATCGGCCTCGCGGTATTGCGCTCCGTCGACTTCCTTGCCCAGCCGGAACGTCTCGTATTCGGCAGCGATCTCCAAGAGCCCGCTGCCGGCCACGTCCATCTGGTAGAGCGCCTGCACCGCGGCAAGTCGTGCTGCGCCGCGTTTGTTCGCCTGCCTCGGTACGGGCTGATCGCCGGCTGCCTGCGTCACCGCTATCAGGCTCCCAACCGCTGGCGCAGCGCGATCATGGTAAGTGCCGCCCGCGCGGCGAAACCGCCCTTGTCGCCCTCGCTTTTCCTGGCGCGCGCCCAGGCCTGTTCCTCGTTCTCGGTGGTCAGTATGCCGTTGCCGATGGCCAGCGATTCCTCGACTGCAAGATCCATCAACGCACGCGAAGATTCACCGGCCACTATGTCGAAATGGTAGGTCTCGCCACGGATCACGGTGCCAAGCGCGACGAAGCCGTCATACTCCCGCCCTCCGTCTTCCGCACCGTCGAGCGCGAAGGAAATCACCGCCGGTATCTCCAGCGCGCCAGGCACCGTCACGACGTCATAGGTCGCGCCCGCCGCATCGAGCGCCGCCTTCGCGCCGTCGAGCAAGGCATCGGATAGGTCGTCATAGAAACGAGCCTCGATGATCAAAAGATGAGCCTTGCCTTCGGGCAGGCTGAAGGCTTTTCCGTGGTCCGAGGTAGCGGCCATTCTGGTCTCCAGGTCGGGCGGTGACTTAGGCCGAACGGAGTGCGACCGCAAGCGATACGTGCTATGCTATTATGCCGTGGCAGATTTGGCGAGATAACGCCTAGAGCCCCTCTTTCGCCGCCTCCGCGAGACGTGCGGCGTAGCGCGCCATGGTGTCGACCTCGAGATTGACCTCGTCGCCCGCCTGTCGCTCGCCCCACGTCGTCACCGACAGCGAATGATGGATCAGCAGCACGTCGAAGCGTGTGCCCTCGACCTTGTTGACGGTAAGCGAGACACCATCGAGCGCGACCGAGCCTTTTGGGGCAATGAACTTCGCCAGATCGCGGGGCGCTTCCAGCGTGAAGCGCACCGCGTCACCCTCGACCTCCCGTCCCACGATCCTCGCCTTGCCGTCGACGTGGCCCGAGACGATGTGACCGCCGAGTTCGTCGCCGATCTTCAGCGCGCGTTCGAGGTTGATCCGCGTGCCGGCCGACCAGCCCGAGGCAGTCGTCAGGCGCAGCGCCTCCTCCCACGCCTCCACCTCGAACCAGCGCTCGTTCGAGCGCTCGCGCGGCAGGCCGGTCACGGTCAGGCAAACACCAGCACAGGAGATCGACGCGCCGATGGCTATGGTGACCGGATCGTAGCTGGTGTCGATGCGCAAACGCACGCCTTCGGGAAGCCGCGTTGCCGAAGCGACCTTGCCGATATCCGTAACAATGCCGGTAAACATCAGAACGGCCTCGACCATTCCGCGACATGATCGTCGCCATAGGTGGCTTGCCTGAGAAGGCGGAAGCCTGCGGGCATATGCTCCTCGTCGATCGGCGCCGCAAGCCCGCCCTCGCCGATCACGACGGCGCCCCGGAAGAGCACGATCCGGTCGACCAGCCCCTCGTCGAGGAAATGTTTCGCCGTCGCCGCACCTCCTTCGATAAGAAGGCTCGACATGCCCTTGGCGGCAAGGTCCTCCAGCAGTTCTGGCAGCGCCACCCGGCCGTCGAAGGTTTCGGTCGCCAGAAAGCCGACGCCGGCGCGTTCTAGTTCGGCCTTGCGCTGCGGGTCGGCCTCCGCACAGGCGGCAACCATCAGCGGCACGTCCCGCGCGGTCTGCACCAGCTTCGAGGTCGCCGGCAGTCGCGCCGCGCGATCTAGCACGATGCGCGTCGGCGAGCGGTTGGCGAGGCCGGGCAGCCTGACCGTGAGTTCGGGATCGTCCTCGATCGCCGTGCCTATGCCGACCAGGATCGCGTCGCTCGACGCCCGCATCATATGCACCTGCCTGCGCGACACCTCGCCGGTGATGGCGATCGAGCCCTCGCCCGGCTTGCCGATCATACCGTCACGCGAAAGCGCAAGCTTCAGAGTTACTTCGGGGCGTTTCCTCATTGATCGGCTAAGATACCCGGCCATGGCGTCAGCGGCCTCTCCGGCCAGCACGTTCTCCACGATTTCCACGCCCGCCTTCCGCAATACGGCGTAGCCTTTGCCCGACACCCGTTCATCCGGGTCGCTTGCGGCGCCGACCACGCGAGCCACGCCCGCCGTCACCAGCGCGTTGGCGCAGGGCGGCGTGCGGCCGTGATGCGCGCATGGCTCCAGCGTCACATAGGCAGTCGCCCCCCGCGCCAGCTCGCCTGCTTCCCCGAGTGCCTCCGCCTCGGCATGCGGGCGGCCGCCGATCGCGGTCACGCCGCGCCCGACGATCATGGACCCTGCCCCGTCATTGCGCACGACAAGCGTGGCGACCGACGGATTGGTGGAGGTCAGGCCCGAATGTTTCCGCGACAGGCGGATCGCCGCCGCCATGTAGCGACGGTCGAGCTTTTCCTGCTCCTGCTTGCTTGTTGCGGACATCGCCTCAGCCGGCGTCCTCGTCGCCCTTCAATTCGCCGAGCACGTCGTGAAAATCCTTCGCCTCGCGAAAATTGCGGTAGACAGAGGCGAAGCGCACATAGGCGACGTCGTCGAGCGATTTCAGAGCCTCCATCACCAGCCGTCCGACTTCGGCCGACGGAACCTCCGTCTCGCCCGAGCTTTCGAGTTGCCGGACTATGCCCGTAACGGCGCGGTCGATCCGCTCGGGATCGACGTTGCGCTTCCTCACCGCGATCTCTACGGAGCGCAGCAGCTTGTCGCGGTCGAACGGCACCTTGCGGCCAGATTTCTTCACCACCACGAGGTCGCGCAACTGGACCCGCTCGAAGGTCGTGAAGCGCCCGCCACAAACCGGGCAGACGCGTCGCCGGCGGATCGCGCCGCCATCCTCGGCGGGGCGGGAGTCCTTCACCTGTGTATCTTCCGACTGGCAATAGGGACAGCGCATGTGGAACTCAATTCGGTTGCGGCGCGATGAGGCGCAATTCAGGAAAGTACGTTCGATAGCGACGGGTGTCGCGCGTCAGAACAGGAATATCCAGAGCGATCGCGTGCGCGCCGATAAAGAAGTCCGACAGCACACCTGTTTTAGCTCCGCCAGCGGCTCGATACTGGCTAAACGCCCTTGCCGCCAGAAAGCCAGCCTCACGCGGAATGTCGAGCAACTGAATACCTGCCAACTCCACGAACTCATCGACCTCGCTTGTCTGGTTGTAGCGAGCCGAGAGTTCCGCATAGACGATCACATTTATATACAGCGCCCCTTCGACCGCTGCGGTTTCGAGTGCGTTCAGCGACCAGTCAGACCATTCGGAGTCCCTGGTCGCAATATCGAACAAGATGTTGGTGTCGATGAACGTCAATCGTCACCGCGCAACATCATCATCATGGCGTCGGTGCTTGGACCGGGGCCTGCATGACCGAGCAGTTTCTCGAACTTGCTGGGCGGCCTCTGGCCGTCTGCTCGTTCCAGGATGATTTCCCGATTGGGGCCATGACGAAAATTCACCGCACTGCCCGGCTTCAAACCAAGTAGATCGCGGATAGCCTTTGGGATCGTCACCTGACCCTTTGTGGTAATTTTCGTACTCATCTCGTCCTCGGTAAGAACTTCTTTTCCAAAGGTATTACCGAGGCCAGCCTATATCAAGATGCCAACGCGCGAGATGCGCACTATCCCATATAGGGATAGAGCGGAAACCTCTCGGTCAGCGCCAGCACCTTCTGCTTCACCGCCGCTTCGACCGCGGCGTTGCCCTCGTCGGAATTGGCAGCCTTCAGCCCGTCGAGCACTTCCGTGATCAGCTTGCCGATTTCTCGGAACTCGGCCTGGCCGAAGCCGCGCGTGGTGCCGGCCGGCGTTCCCAGCCGAACGCCCGACGTGACGAACGGCTTTTCCGGATCGAAGGGGATGCCATTCTTGTTGCAGGTGATGTTGGCGCGGCCGAGAGCCGCCTCCGCGCGCTTGCCGGTGGCGTTCTTGGGCCTGAGATCGACCAGCATCAGATGGTTGTCCGTACCGCCCGACACAATGTCGAGGCCGGTTTCCTTCAGACTCTCGGCGAGCGTCCTGGCGTTGGCGACGACGCTCTGCGCATAGGCCTTGAACTCCGGCTTCAGCGCCTCGCCGAGCGCCACCGCCTTTGCCGCGATGACATGCATCAGCGGGCCGCCCTGCAGGCCGGGAAACACCGCTGAGTTAATCTTCTTGGCGATGTCCTCGTCATTGGTCAGGATCATGCCGCCGCGTGGGCCGCGCAGCGACTTGTGCGTCGTCGTCGTTACCACATGTGCGTGGGGCAGAGGCGACGGGTGCTGGCCGCCCGCCACCAGTCCGGCAATATGCGCCATGTCGACCATCAGATACGCGCCGACCGCGTCTGCAATCTCGCGGAAACGCTTCCAGTCCCAGATGCGTGAATAGGCCGTACCGCCGGCGAGGATCAGCTTCGGCTTTGTTTCCTCGGCCTTCTTTGCGATCTCGTCCATGTCGAGAAGATGGTCGTCGGGACGCACGCCGTAGGACACGACCTTGAACCATTTGCCGCTCATGTTGACCGGCGAGCCGTGCGTCAGGTGTCCACCCGAATTGAGGTCGAGGCCCATGAAGGTGTCGCCCGGCTGCAGGAGCGCCAGAAACACCGCCTGGTTCATCTGGCTGCCGGAGTTCGGCTGCACGTTGGCGAAGCCGCAATTGAACAGTCTTTTCGCACGCTCGATCGCCAGTTCCTCGGCGATATCGACGAACTGGCAGCCGCCATAGTAGCGCTTGCCCGGGTACCCTTCCGCGTATTTGTTGGTCATGATCGACCCTTGAGCCTCGAGCACGGCGCGGGAAACGATGTTTTCCGACGCTATGAGTTCGATCTCGTGGCGCTGGCGGCTCAGTTCCGACCGGATCGCGCCGAAGATTTCCGGATCGGCGTCGGCAAGGGGGGTCTCGAAGAACGAAGGGGAATGCGTCGCGGCGGCCGTTGCTGTTGCCATGGCTGTCGATCCTTGAAGTTCGTTACCGATGGAAAGGCGTGTTTCGCCGCGCATAACATAGTTGTATTGGACCCGCCACGTTCGCACAGGCGAAATTTCCTCGCTGTTTTGCGGCAAGCCATAACAAGAACGGCCGCCCGGAGGCGGCCTTTCGCAATCAAGTTTGAGGCGTTACAGCGCCTGGCTGATCTGCAATTCGTCGACGCCGTCGCGGCCGTAGACGTCATTGCGGAAATGCGCGACGCCATCGCCGGTCGACCAGGCCGAGATGTAGGTGAAATAGACCGGAACCGGCACGGCGAGTTGGACCGGGGTGGACTCGCCGCTCTTGATCGTGGCTTCGAAACGCTGGCGGTCCCAGCCGGGCGTGTCCCGCAGCAGCCAGGTAACGAGGTCGCGCACGTTCTGCACGCGCACGCAGCCCGATGAATCGAAGCGCATCAGCTTGTTGAACAGCCCCTGCGAGGGCGTGTCGTGCATATAGGTCGCATGCGGGTTCGGGAAGTTGATCTTCACCGAAGCCATCGCATTGATCTTGCCCGGATCCTGCCGGAAACGAAACTTCGCTGCGTCTTCCGTATTCCAGTCGATTGTCGCCGGATCGATTTCGATACCGTCGGGGCCAAGAATGCGGATGGCGTTCTCCGCCAGATATTGCGGGTTTTTGCGCATCAGCGGGATGATGTCCTTACGGACGATCGACTCGGGCGCGTTCCAGTACGGGTTGACAATGATCTCGTTGATCGCCGAGTTCAGGATCGGCGTCTGGCGGTCGATCTTGCCGACGATCGCGGTGTGGCGCAGCGCCACGCGATCGTTCTCGACCGCCTCGATCTGCGCGGCCGGGATATTGACCATCACATAGCGCTGAC
This sequence comes from Pseudomonadota bacterium, assembly GCA_030852655.1. Lineage (GTDB taxonomy): Bacteria > Pseudomonadota > Alphaproteobacteria > Rhizobiales > Rhizobiaceae > Mesorhizobium_K. The sequence continues at coordinate 17,395 of JALYWP010000123.1, forward strand.
CGAGATCGCCGGACATGGTGCGCAGCCGCACGAGGTTGGTTTCGAGTTGGCCGAGCCGCACTTGCGCCGACACGTTCAGCGCGGCGTAGGAGAATTTACCAAGCACCCCGTCGGCCGGCAGGCCGTGACGCATCTGGAAGCGCTTTACCGCAGCGTCGACATAGGTGTCGAAGGATTGAGAAATGCCGGCGCTGGTGGAAAGATCGCCGGACATCATCAGTCGCTTGCGCAGCACCACCACATCAGGGTCGACCACGCCGAGCTCGAGCTTCTTGGTTGCTGGCACCATCGGCCAGCCGCCCTGCGCCACGATGCCGGAATACTGCGCCACCGCCTGCTCGACATACATCACGGTCTGCGGCGAGAAGATCGGCAGGGTTGACGCCACCTTGTCGCCCTGGCTGGCGCGCGCGTCGAATGTATCGTCCCAGTTGCCGCGGCCCTTGGACTGCAGGATCTCGGCGATGAAGTCCTGTGCGCCCGCCGGGGCCGAAATCGCGGCCATGGCCAGGGCGCCTGCACTGGAAAGGAAGAAACGTCGGCTGGTCTTCATCGTCATTCCAGATACTCTTTTTCGTCTTCGCCCGACTTCGGGCCAATCATGCCCTGACTTTACGGCGGCCAGCGTTAACAATGTGCCAACCATCATGACTGGAACCGCCGCCGCCCCGAATGCGCTGTTCAATGCGGCTGAGGTAGCCCAGGTTCCGGCAAGCCGCATCGCGGCCCGTCCCAGGCTCGGCATATCCATTGGATTATGGCGGCAGCGTGACTTTTGCCAGACACGACACTGTGAAACCGGCAAAAAGAAAGCGGCCGCAGCTTTTCAGCAACGGCCGCTTTGCGAACCCACTGGGTCGGTTCTACATCCGATGGCGTTGGTTCTACATCCTGTATGCGATGGTGTCGTTCCAGAAGCGGTCGAGCCGCTGCAGCGCGCGGTTCATCTGCTTGAACTCTTCGGTGTTGATGCCGCCGACCTGCTCGATCGAGCCGATGTGGCGTTCATAAAGCCCGTCGACCACTTCAGCGACAGCCTGTCCTTTCGGCGTAAGGCTTACGCGGACCGAACGGCGGTCGATGCGCGAACGCTGATGGTTGATGAAGCCGAGATCGACCAGCTTCTTCAGATTGTAGGAGACGTTCGAGCCGAGGTAGTAGCCGCGCGAGCGCAGTTCACCGGCGGTCAGCTCTGCATTGCCTATATTGAACAGAAGCAGAGCCTGGATGGCGTTGATGTCGGAACGGCCGTTGCGGTCGAACTCGTCCTTGATGACGTCCAGCAACCGGCGGTGAAGCCGCTCGACCAGCTGGAGAGACTCCATGTAAAGAGACCTGATCGCTTCACGGCGATCATCGGAAACGGTTGCGGTCTTCGCCGCCGGACGCGAATTGATCATTGTCTTGCCTCTCGTTTGTCGCCCGGTGATTGTTTGTTTCTCACCTTGATCGCGACACTATCGAATGCATCTAAAATTCGACTTAAACGCCAGGACTAACAAGGGGTTAAGCCGGATAGCTTTCGCAAGAGAGTTAATGAAAAGGCCGATCCGCGAAGAAAATTAACCTAAAGCTTTAGACGCTTGTGGGCGACAGGCCCGTACCCGCCAGGCTACTGCTCCGCGTTGCGGTGCTGCCAGTGGATCGCCAGGCGGAAGGCGAGGTAGACCAGCGCCACGGCGAGATGGCTCGCCACTATGAGCAGCCGGTAGCCATAGAGGTCCGGGAAAAAGAAATACATCACCGTTTCGGTCGCGGCGCAGATCGCCCAGATCACCGGCCCCCAGGAGGCGAGCATCCACAGCCCGATCGCCGCAAAAGGGAAGAACACGGCGAGCGTCACCGCCGCAACCTGCCAGTACACGGGCATCAGGTCGAAACGCCACAGCGGCCCGTCATAGATGCCGATCAGGCGCACCCAGTAGAGAACGCCGAACAGCAGGCAATAGCCCGCCACCAGCCGCTGGAACCAGGCAAAGGCCACTTCCGTGAAACTCGACCTCATCGGCCCGCGGTCGGCGAAATCGGTCACAGGCTGAGGTCTCCGTCGGCGAGCGGTGCGAAGAATGCATCGATCGCGTCGGAGCGCACATCCTCCAGCCGGGGCGGTTGCCAGTTCGGTACCGAGCCCTTGTCGATCAGCGCGGCGCGTATGCCTTCGTAGAAGTCGTGGCTCTGCAGCATACGGCGGAGGATACGGAACTCCATCTTCATGCATTCGTCCATCGACATGGTCGAGCCGGCGGTTATGGCGCGGAAGGTGACGTGCAGTGCGGTCGGAGCGCGACTCCGCATGGTCGCCAACGTGTCGGAGGCGAAACTGTCGGCGCCAGCCGCGCGTTCGAGGCTCGCAACGATATCCTGCAGGGAACCCAGTGAAAAATGCTTGGCGATGGAGTGCAGGCAGGCGTCGTCCGTCTCGCGGCGCGCCGCCCTGAAGAACTCGCGCAGTTCCGTGCCGGGGTCGCCGCTTTCGGCGATTTCCTCGGCGATCGCGGGAAGGTAGGCGGCGTCCACCGTATGCGTGGCAATGCCCGACCACAGCGCGTCTCCATAGCCGATCCTGTTGCCGGTCAGGCCGAGATACATGCCGAAGCTCGACCCGAGGTTGGGCAGCACATAGCTGCCGCCGACGTCGGGGAAGAAGCCGATGCTGACCTCGGGCATGGCGAAGACCGCATTCTGCGTCATAACCCGGTGCGAGCCGTGCACCGAGATGCCCATGCCGCCACCGATGCAGATACCGTCAATCAGCGAGACATAGGGTTTCCTGAAACGATTGATCTGCGCATTGAGGCGGTATTCGTCGGCGAAGAAGGCATCGAGCGGCCGTCCTTCCTGCCGCGCATTGTAGATGTCGAGAATGTCGCCGCCGGCGCAGAACGCCCGGCCCTCGGCCTTGAGGATGACGACCTCCACGCCCCGGTCCTCTTCCCAGGACACCAGTGCGGCGCTGAGCGCCTTGACCATCCGGTGCGTCAGCGCGTTGAGGGCCTTGGGCCGCGTCAACGTGACGATGCCGGCCCTGCCGCTCCGTTCGAACCGGATATCCTCGCCGCCGCCAAAATCCATGCCGTCAGAATCCCTCCCGATCCGGTGCCGGGACTGAAGTGCTAAAGCGTGGCGGATAGGCGCGTCAATGCCGAGGCCGCTCCGTCAGGCGGTGGGTCCACCGGCTCAGTGCGAAAGGATGTTGACGATCTTGCCGAACGGGTCGCGGACGAAGAAGCGCCTGACGCCCCATGGCTCGTCGGTGATGGGGTGGACGATCTCGAGGCCGGCTGCCTCGGCGTTGGCGTAAACCTCGTCGACATCGTCCACTTCGATGGAAAGGTCCGGCACCGGCGTGCCCGAGCCGCCTTCGCTCATCAGGCTCACCTGCGGCATCGGCTGCCCTTCGTCGGACGCCAGGGTCAGTATCCAGCCGAGATCCATGACGGGTTCCAGCCCGAGCAGTCCTTCATAGAAATCGCGCGCTTTTCCGGGATCGTCCGTCGCAATATTGGCTACGATGCGTCTGACGGCCATGCTGGCGCCTCCATGAGCAGTGGACATAAGGCGGCCGGGCCGTCGGCAAGCCGGCCGAAATCACCGCATTTGTCATCGGCACGCCGCGTGCTACAAGCCGGCCCATTCCGGAGTTTGCCGATGAACAAGTTCACCCCACCCCGCCAGGCCGCAGCCCGCAGCGTCGACGAGATCACCGGTTCGCGGCGACTGCGCCGCATGCGCAAGGCCGACTGGTCGCGCCGGCTGGTACAGGAGAACCGCGTTTCCGTCGACGACCTGATCTGGCCGATCTTCATCATCGACGGCGAGAACCGCCGCGAGGAGATCGCCGCCATGCCCGGCGTCTTCCGGCTGACCGTCGACCTCGCCGTGAAAGAGGCCGAGCGCGCGGCAAGGCTCGGCATCCCGGCGCTCGCCACCTTCCCGAATGTCGATCTTTCACTTCGCGACCAGACCGGCTCGCACATCCTCGATCCTCACAACGTCATCAACCGCGCCACCCGCGCCATCAAGGCAGCAGTGCCCGCGATCGGCGTCATCACCGATGCCGCGCTCGATCCCTTCACCAGCCACGGCCATGACGGCATCTTGCGCGACGGCATCATCGTCAACGACGAGACCGTTGCCCAGGTCACCGCCGCGGCCGTCCTCCAGGCGGAGGCCGGCGCCGACATCATCGCGCCGTCCGACATGATGGACGGGCGCATAGGCGCCATCCGCGACGGGCTGGACGCCGCAGGCTTCCAGGACGTGGCGATCATGTCCTATGCGACCAAGTTCGCCTCTGCCTTCTACGGCCCCTATCGCGAGGCGGTCGGCACTGCCGGTCTGCTCCAGGGCGACAAGAAGACCTACTACATCGACCACGCCAATTCCGACGAAGCGGTCCGTGAGGCCGAGCAGGATCTCGCCGAGGGCGCCGACATGCTCATGGTAAAGCCCGGCCTTCCCTATCTGGATATCATCGGCCGACTGAAAGACGAGTTCCACGTACCGACCTTCGCCTATCAGGTGTCGGGGGAATACGCGATGATCGTCGCCGCAGCGCAGAATGGCTGGATCGATGGCGACAAGGTGATGCTGGAATCGCTTCTCGCCTTCAAGCGTGCCGGCTGCGACGGTATCCTCACCTATTTCGCGCCGAAAGTGGCGGAGATGCTTCAAAAGTAGCGGATGTTGGGTTTTCCAGCCGCTGCGCAACGATCGCTTAATGAACAGAGCGAGATCCTCGCTCCCGTCCACCGAATTCAGGCCAATCTGAAGCAGTCTCTCCGGCCCGGGCCTGTGGGGAACCGATAAACGGCGCTGCACAAATCGTACAGCCGAAGTACGTTACCGCTATAGATAAAATTGAGCCCTCATGCCGGAAGCGCTGTCCCCAACACTGTCGACCCTGCCCGAGGCAGCGAGCGCCGCCCCATGCTAGCGCGCCTCCTGATACTTCTGGCGGGGCTCTGCGGCGCGGCGGGCGTTACGCTCTCGGCTGTCGCCGCGCATGGCGGAGCTGCCAATACCGCCACGGCAGCGACGTTCCTCGTCGTCCATGCTCCCGTGCTCCTGGTCGTCGGCACGACAGTCTTCAACAACATCATGCGCTGGTCGGCACTGGTTCTGCTTCTCGGGCTGGCGCTCTTCGCCGGTGATCTCGTCACGCGCGACTTCACCGACGACCGCCTCTTCGCGATGGCTGCACCGATCGGGGGCGGCCTGATGATACTCGGCTGGCTAGGCATCGCCGTCTCGGGACTTTTCCCGCGCCGGCTGCTCGGCTAAACGCCAACCACTCTCGCTCGGTCGGGCAACAAAATCGGCCGCAGCGCGTTTTTGAGGGCCAATCGCGAGTCGCCATGCTCACATTGCCCCAGTTGCTCTCCTTCGCGGTCATCGTGCTGATGATGGCAGCCTTCATTTGGGGGCGTCTGCGCTACGATCTGGTGGCTGTCCTCGCCCTGCTTGCGGCCCTTGCGGTCGGCGTGGTGCCTCTGAAGGACGCATTCTCCGGCTTCAGCAACGACATCGTGATCATTGTCGGCAGCGCGCTTCTGGTCAGCGCCGGCATCGCCCGCAGCGGCATCATGGAGTTCGCGCTCCGGCGCTACCTTCCCGACGTGTCTTCGATCCGCATGCAACTCGCGCTGCTTGTCGTCACGGTTGCCGTGCTGTCCGCCTTCGTCAAGAACATCGGCGCGCTGGCGATCATGATCCCGATCGCCTTCCAGTTCGCGCGACGCTCGAACACCTCGCCCTCAACCTTCCTGATGCCGATGGCATTCGCCTCGCTACTCGGCGGTCTGATGACACAGATCGGCACGTCGCCCAACGTCGTTGTCGCACAGGTCCGCCAGGACCTTACCGGCAAGCCGTTCACCATGTTCGATTTCACGCCGGTGGGACTGATGTTGACCCTCGCAGGATGCGCCTTCCTCATCCTGTTCTACTGGCTGTTGCCGCAGCGCACGCGCAAGGACGGCAGCCTCAAGGAGGCGATCGACATCAAGAACTATGTCGCCGAGGCGAAAGTGGTCGAGGAATCGACTATTGCCGGCAAGGCGGTCGCGGACCTGCTCAAGATGGCGGGCGATGACGCCCTGGTGACCTCGATCATCCGCTCGGGCACCCTGCGGATGACGCCCTTTCCGGATGTGGTTCTGCGCGTCGGCGACCGGTTGCTGATCGAGGGCGACCATGAAGCCCTCGACAGGCTGGTCGCCCAAGCGAAGCTCAACCTCGGCAGTGACCGCAAGGTCGCCGAAGGCGGCGGCGCGGAAACGGTGGCGATCGAGGCGGTGATCGCCGAAAATTCGAGTCTGGTCGGCTGGTCTGCGGAAAACCTGGCCCTCTACGACCGTTTCGATGTCAACTTGCTCGCCGTCAGCCGCAAGAACGAGCGCTTCGACCAGAAGCTCGGCACCATTACCTTGCGGTTTGGCGACGTTCTGGTCCTGCAGGGCAGCGAAGCGAGCTTGCCACGCTTCGTGCGCGATTTCGGCCTGCTGCCGCTCGCGGAGAGACCGGTGCGCCTGGGCAGCGTACGGGGCGGCATCGTGCCGGTGTTCATCCTTGTCGCCGCGATGGGCGCGACCGCCCTCGGCCTGCTACCGGTGCAGGTGGCGTTCTTTGCCGCGGCCGTTGCCATGGTGCTTTTCCGCGTCGTACCTATCCGTGAGGTCTATGGCTCCATCGACGGGCCGATCCTCGTGATGCTGGCGGCGCTGATCCCGGTCAGCGATTCACTCCGCCGCACCGGCGCCACCGATGTCATTGCCTCGGTGCTCGCCGATCTGGGGGCGAGCCTTCCGGGCTATGGTGCCTTGGCGCTGATCATGGTCGCAGCCATGGCGATCACCCCCTTCCTCAACAATGCGGCGACGGTGCTGGTCATGGCGCCGATCGCGGCGGGCTTCGCCTCGACGCTCGGTTACCAGCCGGAGGCCTTCCTGATGGCGGTCGCGATCGGCGCCGGCTGCGACTTCCTTACCCCTATCGGCCATCAGTGCAACACGCTGGTGATGGGCCCCGGCGGCTACTTTTTCTCGGACTATCCGCGATTGGGCCTGCCGTTGTCTCTGCTCGTCATCGTCGTCGCCGTGCCGGCGTTGATGGTGGTCTGGCCGCTCAACTGACCTCACACATGGACGTCGCCTTCCGCAACCGTGGCTTCTGCCCGGCCCATCGTCAGGGCAACCGTGATGAGCGCGGCGTTGAACGTGACGACCGCGGTCACGACGAGCCAGCCGGGCAGCGGTCCGAAGGCGGCGTTCGCCACGGCTTCAGCGGCGGAATGCACCAAGCCGCCTGCCCCGGGCGTCTCGGTCTGGAGGCTCGGCGTGGATATCTTGAGCACCCAGGCGAACAGCAGGATGAGAAACATGAACAGATAGTTGCGGCGCAGCCGACGCGCAAAGGCCGTCCAGTGCGATATCAGAAACTTCGGTGTCCTCAGGCTTTCGCCCAGGATCGGAAGCCAGTTGGCTGCCTGGTCGGGAGCCGGCGAGAACAATTGCGCGAAATAGTGCCGTTCCAGTTGCCGTACCCGCGCCCGATAGACATCGAAGAAACGATAGCGCCGCGCCTCGATCCAAAGCAGCAGGAGGATCAGCAGCATGGCGAAGACCAATACGCCATGGTGGGCGCTCGCGGTCGACAGCGAGAGCGACAGCATCGCCGCAACGACCGTGATCGCCCAGTTGGTGGTCCGGTCTATGCGGTCGCGCCAGCCCGCCATGCGAGCGATCTCCGCGCGGTGGAAATGCGAGATCGTGGTCACGAACTCGCCGGGCGAGAGCGGTCCCTGTCCCTGGCGTAACTGGCTTGGAAGCTCGCTTTGCATGACAGCCGGCCGAGGCCCGCGACGATCGGGCCTCCCTCCCTGCGTGCTTTTAGCACATCGGCAAATCCAGTCGAGGCGGGATCACCTTGGCTGGAACCTCGCGTCAGCCCTCGATCGACAACTCTACGCCGCGGCGGGTTCGTCGCCATCTGCCTGCATGGCCGCCTCGACGTTCATCCATACCAGTTCCCAGATATGACCGTCCGGATCCTCGAAGCTGCGGCCATACATGAAGCCAAGATCCTGGATTGGTGTGGGATCCGGCGAGCCGCCGGCGGCCTTTGCCTTTGCGACCATATCGTCAACCTCGTCGCGGCTGTCGGCGGAAAGCGCGATCATCACCTCGCTCTCGGTCCTGGCGTCGGCGATCTTCTTCGATGTGAACTGATTGTATTTCTCGTGCGTCAGGAGCATTGCGTAGATGGCCTCGGAAAAGACCATGCAGGATGCCGTTTCGTCGCTGAATTGCGGGTTCCGGGTCGATCCGATCGACTCGTAGAATGCCGTAGCGCGCTTGAGGTCGGCGACCGGCAGGTTGACGAAAATCATCTTAGGCATGTCTTTCTCCTCTTGGCTTCACTCCTATGACGATCCGGAGTGCAGCAATTCGACATCGGGCCGAACTTTTTGTCGCTTTCCGCGGAGCGCCTCGCCTACCGTCGTTCCTTGAATTGGCGGCTATCCTCCACCATCTTGAATGAAGTGCAGACATTCCCGCACTACAGGAGAAACGCTTGAGCGCCCGTATCCTCGACGGCGAGACAATCGCCACCCGCCTCGACGACGTTCGCGTCTATGACGGCGTGCGCACGCGACGCGTCTTCGCCTTCCTGCTCGACTATGTCATCGTCGCACTTCTGCTCATTCCCTTCGCGATCCTTGTCACGCTGCTTGGCTTGCTCACCTTCGGCCTCGGCTGGGCGCTTTTCGGCATTCTCGGGCCTGCGGTTGCACTCATCTACGTCTGGAACACGCTTGGCGGCCCCAACCAGGCCACCGTTGGCATGCGCATGATGGGCATTCGGCTCGACCGCCTCGACGGTAGGCCCGTCGACGGCTTGCTGGCGGTCGTGCATTCGGTGCTCTTCTGGGCGGGTAACGTCGTGCTGACGCCTCTCGTCCTGCTGGTTACGCTCTTTGCCGACCGCAAGCGCGCCTTGCACGACCTGCTGCTCGGCACGGTGGTGACGCGCTCCGACCGCTGACGCACCGGCGAATCTCTCCCACGGCTTGACGGGAAGGGCGAAAGCGCCGAATCATGCGCCTACAATCCGGTTGAAATTTTTGCGACAGGCTTCAAGGTAGAGCGACTCGCAAGGAGCAAGATGTCCCGACACGCGATGACGCACCATCCGACACAGTCGCCGCAGTTTTTCCTGACCGCGCCGTCCCCCTGCCCCTATGTCGACGGCCAGTTCGAGCGCAAGGTGTTTACGCATCTGGTCGGGGGCAAGGCGCCGGAGATGAACGACCTCCTGACACAGGGAGGCTTCCGCCGCTCGCAGAACATCGCCTACCGTCCCGCCTGTGAAAGCTGCCGCGCCTGCGTCTCGGTGCGCATCCTGGCAGGCGAGTTCAGGCCGACCCGCAACATGCGGCGCGTCGGCCAGCGCAACGCCGACTTGATCGGCGAGATGCACGACGCCGAGCCGTCCACCGAGCAGTATTCGCTCTTCCGCACCTATCTCGACGCCCGTCACCGCAAGGGCGGCATGTCCGACATGACCGTGCTCGACTACGCCATGATGGTGGAGGACACACATGTCGACACCAAGGTGATCGAATACCGGAGGCGTGGTCCCGACACCTTCATCACCGGCAAGGGCGTCGGCGAACTCATCGCCGTGGCGCTGACCGACAGGATGAGCGATGGTCTGTCGATGGTTTATTCCTACTTCAATCCCGAGTTCGACGCCCGTTCGCTCGGCACTTTCATGATCCTCGACCACATAGCGCGTGCCCGCGCCGCTGGTCTCCCGCATGTCTATCTCGGCTACTGGGTGAACGGTTCGCGTAAGATGGACTATAAGGTGCGCTTCCTGCCGCAGGAGCACCTCGGACCGAAGGGTTGGGAGCGTTACCAGAACGAGGCGGCATAGCCTCCTGGCCTCTTCCGATCCACTTCGTGGATCGTTCCCAGTCCGGTTTTTCAAATTAAGGCATTGCCCTCGCGTGGATTCGTGCCGTTCGGCGAACGTGCGTGGATTGCGGCGGATACGTACACTTAGCCAGGGTCACCATGTCGTCGCTTTCCACCAACCACAAGAAAGGCCTGCTCATCACCGCGATCGGCGGCCTGGCGCTCACCATCGACATCCCGCTCATCCGCCTTGCCGATGGCGACTCCTGGTCGATCATGATGGTGCGCAACGCAACCACATTCGCGGCGGCGATCGTCATCTGGGTAGTCTGGCGCCTCGTCACCCGATCCGCACCGAAGCTCGTTCCCGGCCGCGCCGGGCTCTTCGTCGCCGCGCTCTACGGACTTGGTTCCATCTTCTTCATCACCGCCGTCTTCAACACGACCACGGCCAATCTGGTCTTCATACTCGCCTTCAACACCATGTTCGCCGCCCTGCTCTCTTGGATATTCCTCGGCGAACGACCGCGCGGCGGCACGCTTTTGGCCATGGCCGCGATGATCGTCGGCATCGTCATCATCGTGTGGGATTCGTTCGGCACCGCAAACCTGTTCGGCGACCTGATGGCGGCCTGCTCGGCGCTGACCATCGCGTCGGCGATCACCATCTCGCGCGCCAGCGGCGAAGACATGGGCTTCACCGCGCTGGTCGGCGTCGTCTTCCCGCTCGCCGTGGCTTCCCTCATGGTCGGCAGCCAGGGCTTCCGGATCGAAGAGCCCTGGTGGATCGTGTTCAATGGCGCCGTCATCATGCCGCTGTCGTTCTTCTGTCTCGCCCAGGGGCCGCGCTACATCACAGGCCCGGAGGTCGCGATGTTCTACCTGCTCGAAACCGTGCTGGCACCGGTATGGATGTGGATCATCTTCTACGAGACGCCTTCCCGCAACAGCCTGATCGGCGGCGTCATCCTGGTCGTCGCGCTCGTCGCACATTCGATCTGGCAACTGGTCGACGGCCGCAAGCGCCGCGCAGCCACGACGGTGAACTATCCGCTTTGAGCGCTGGCGGCCTTATCGCCCCAACACCAGCGCCCAGTACTTCCTGCCCTGCCCGTCCTCGGCGGAACCCAGCCCGTAATGCGCAAAGCGCGGGTCGAGCATGTTGCGGCGGTGGCCCTTCGAATTCATCCACATCGAAAACAGTTTTTCGGTGCTCATCGCCCCATGGGCGACGTTCTCCGCCGCCGCGCCCTCGATGCCGTTCTCCTTCATGCGGGTGGCGAAATCCTTGCGCCAGCCGGTACGGTGGCTCATTGCCGATGCACGCGCCATGTAGCCCGCCTGCTCGGCGGCAGCCTTTTCCAGCTTTCCATCCCGGGCAAGCGGCGGCAAACCGTGGTCGGTGCGGATCGACCTGAGATACGTCTCGCCCGAGGCCGAGGCGCCGACGCCTTCCTCGCCGCTTTTCGGGGACACCATCGAATACATGTTCTGGCAGCCGCCGATCAGCAGCAGCCCAACAAGCGCAAATGCCGCTGCCGGCCGGTGCGGTCGTTTGATGTCGTCAGTCATGCGTTACCCGAGAAGATCGAGACTTACGTTTTCAACCCGATTGTGGCTTTTGCCGGGCCGGGTTTCGGCTCCGGCTCCGCTTCGATCGCAACGTTGCGCCCGGCCGAAATGTCGGGCGCGGGCTCGGCGGTAAGTTCCACCTCGCGCAGCCATTCCCGCCAGATCGCCACCAGGATCGCCATCAGCACCGGGCCGATGAAGAGGCCGAGCAGCCCCATCGTCTTCACGCCGCCGATCAGGCCGAAGAAGGTGGGCAGGAAGGGCAGCTTGATCGGCCCACCGACGAGCTTGGGCCGCAACGTCTTGTCGACGATGAAGAGCTCGACCGCGCCCCACAGGAAAAGCAACACGCCCGCCACCGGGGAGCCGCTGGCGACCAGATAGATCGACACCAGCGTAAACGACAGCGGCGCACCGCCGGGGATCAGCGCCATCAGGCCGGTCAGCGCGCCGAGCGTGACCGGCGACGGCACCCCGGCAATCCAGTAGGCGATGCCGAGCACCAGCCCCTCGCCGATTGCAATCAGGGTCATTCCCGTCACTGTCGAGCTTATCGTCGCCGGCACCACGCGCGAAAAGCGCTCCCACCGCATCGGCAGGATTCTTTCGCCGATCCCATCGAGTTGCGCCGCGAAGGCTTCGCCGTCGCGGTAGATGAAGAAGAGAGCGATCAGCATGAATAGCAGCGTCAGGAGCAAGCCGAAGGCACTGCCACCGGCTGCCACGACGCCGCGGTAGATGCTGCCTATATTGGCGCCGCTGACGAGTTGGATGATCTCTCCCACGCCGCCCGGGTGAGCCAGATGCGTTGTCCACTGCTGGTCGAGCCACTCGCCGGCGATCGGCAGTTGGGCGATCCACTGCGGCGTCGGCGCGCCCAGGCGGTTGGTCTCCAGCGCCCAGCCGACCCATTGCTGAATTTCGGTGATGGCATAGCTGCCGGCCAGCATGATCGGGATAATCAGGAAAGCCAGTATGAGCAGCAGCGCAATACTCGCAGCAATCGTCCGGCTGCCGCCTACCGCGTCGAGCAGCTTGCGGTAGAGCGGCCAACTCGCAAAGGCGATCACCAGTGCTGCCAGCACCGGCACCAGGAAACCATGGAAGAAATAGACGCCTGCCGCTATCACCAGCAGAAGCAACCATCGCGCCGCCGACAGCGGCGCGATCACCGGAGTTCGCGACGGCGTCGGCGCACCAAAGAGCGGCCGTTCGCGCCCCACTGCCCTGATCTTCGTTTCCTTCAAGCGCCGTCTTCCCAGCTCAACCCATCACATAGTGCATAAACTTCGCGGCACGCAAAGACGCTTCTCTTCGAGGCGTGGCAAGGATGCGGTTTAATGTGAGGGACAAAGGTTTGGAGAGTCATGGGATCGCAGGCCGAGTCCGTAACCGCGCCAGCCTTCTATCCGGCCCCTCGCCGGGCCCGGTGGGCAAAGCGAGCGCTCGGCCGGAGTGAAACGGCGCGCGACGCAAGACTATCCGAACTTGCCAGTGCGCGGAAAACCCTTGGGCGCGATACGGCCGGCCGAAGCGCGCGCACCGAACCATTCGGCCAGTTCATCGCGACTGCGCGTGAAGGTACGATCGGCCGAATCCTGCCAGGACAGGCCGTCCGCGACTGAGAAGGTCTTCAGGTCGAGCACGCCGCCATCCTTGTATTTCTGCAGCCGCACGCCCTTGCCGCGGGACATTTCCGGTATTTCGGCGAGCGGGAAGATCAGCATCTTACGATTCTCGCCGACGATCGCGAGATGATCGCCTGACAGGAAAGAGCAATGCGAGGCCTCGTCCGGCGTCTTGACGTTCATCACCTGCTTGCCCTTTCGGGTGTTGGCGACGACCTCGGCTTCCGACACGATGAAGCCGTTGCCGGCATGGCTGGCGAGCAACAGCTTTCGCTTCGGGTCATGGACGAATGCGGTGACGATGTCCTGATCGTTTTCCATGTCCACGATGATGCGGATCGGCTCGCCGTGGCCACGCCCGCCCGGCAGCCGGTCGGCACCGATCGTGTAGAACTTGCCGCCGGTGGTGAAGACGAGGATCTTGTCGGTCGTCTGGGCGGGAAAGGCGAGTTTCAGGCTGTCGCCCTCCTTGAAGGTCAGCAGCGACAGGTCGCTGAGATGGCCTTTCATTGCCCTCAACCAGCCCTTCTCCGAAACCACCACCGTGATCGGCTCCTTCTCGATCATGGCATGCTGGATATCGGCGATGTCGTGCTCCGGCGCATCCGCGAAACCGGTCTTGCGTTCGCCAAGCCTGGTCGACGGACCGAACTTCTTCTGCGTCTCGCCGACTTCCCAGCGAAGGGTCTTCCATTGCCTGGCGGGCGAAGCCAGAAGCGCCTCGATCTGCTTCTTCTCGGCGGATAGTCCGTCGAACTCCTTGCGTATCTCGAATTCCTCGAGCTTGCGCAGGGCGCGCAGGCGCATGTTGAGGATGGCTTCGGCCTGGTTGTCGGTCAGCGACCAGCGGGCCATCATCACCTGCTTGGGCTCGTCCTCCTCGCGGATGATGCGGATTACCTCGTCGATGTTGAGGTAGGCGATCAGATAGCCGGCGAGGATTTCGAGCCGCCTTTCGATCTCGGCCAGCCGGTGCGCGGAGCGGCGAACGAGAACATCCTTGCGGTGTTCCAGCCATTCGGCAAGCACGCTCTTCAGCGACAGCACGTTCGGCACCTTGCCGCGCGATAGCACGTTCATGTTGAGGGGAAAGCGCGTCTCCAGCTCTGTCAGCTTGAACAGCGATTCCATCAGCAAGCCGGGGTCGACCGTCCGGCTCTTCGGCGTGAGTACGATACGGATATCCTCGGCGCTCTCGTCACGCACGTCCTCCAGCAGCGGCAGCTTGCGGGCCAGAAGCAGCTCGGCGATCTTCTCGATCAGCTTCGACTTCTGGACCTGATAAGGTACCTCCGTGACAACGATGTTCCAGGTTCCTCTGCCCTGGTCCTCCTGCTGCCACTTGGCGCGCAGCCGGAACCCCCCTCGGCCTGATTCATAGGCCTCGACCATCGAGGCCCAACCGTCCACCACCATGCCGCCGGTCGGGAAGTCGGGGCCACGTACCTTGCATTCGAGCATGATGGCCTCGGCGCGCTTCACCGCGTCCTTGTCTTCCTTGCGCAATTCCTCCTGGTGGCGCCGCTCGATATCCGCCCACTGCTCGGGCGAGGTCATGAGATCGGCGACCGGCGCGTCGCGGTTGTCGATCAGATGAAGCGCTGCCGCGCAAAGTTCGGCGGCGTTGTGCGGGGGGATCGACGTCGCCATGCCGACCGCGATGCCGGACGAGCCATTGGCCAGGATGTTCGGGAAGGCGCCGGGAAGGACGACCGGCTCCTCGTCTTCCTCGTTGTAGGTCGGGCGGAAATCGACGGCATCCTCGGTGATGCCTTCGAGCAACGCGGTAGCGACCTCGGTCATGCGCGCTTCCGTGTAGCGCATGGCGGCGGCGTTATCGCCGTCGATATTACCGAAATTGCCCTGCCCGTCGACGAGCGGATAGCGAACCGCGAAATCCTGCGCGAGACGAACCAGCGCATCGTAGATCGACTGGTCGCCATGCGGGTGGAACTTGCCCATCACCTCGCCGACGATGCGGGCGCATTTGGCAAAACCCTGGTCGGGATTGAGGCGCAACAGCCGCATGGCGTGCATGATGCGGCGGTGCACCGGCTTCAGCCCGTCGCGCACGTCCGGCAAGGCACGATGCATGATCGTCGACAGCGCATAGGCGAGATATCGCTCCTCAAGCGCTTTTTTCAGGTCGACCGGCTCGATATGATCGCCGCCGCCGGACGCGGGCGGAACAAGGCTTTTTCCCATGGCGCCGGGTTAGCCGAGCTACTGATTCCCGGCAAGTGCTGCATGGAAAGTGCCGATGAGGACGCCGGGCACGCCGCCTTCACCATCAATATAGATGCTCCCCTACGGGGAGATTGCTTTCCGCATCGTTTTGCCGGCATTCTGCTGCCCACCGCCTTTTTCCGGTCCAGTTCATGGGGATTGGTCACCGGGGCCTTCAACTGTCTCAGGATCGACGATGACCACACGCAATGCGGCACTTCGCAAGTTCGCCTTTTCAGCAATCCTGCTGGCTTTTCCTTTCAACCCCGCCGCTGCGCAGGATGCTTCGGCCGTCGCCGAGCGGCTGAAGGCGCTGAGCGCCAAGCAGGGTGTTGAACTCGCATGGACGAACGTCACGGGCGACGCCTCGAACATGGTGATCGAAGGACTCACCGCGAAGCCCGCCGGCGAGGCCGAGGCGTTCGCGCTCGGCAATGTGACGCTGTCGGGCGTCGTCGAGGAGGATGGCGGATTCCGGGTCGACACGACGACGACCGAACCGATTTCCACGACGACCGAGGGCGTCACCGTAGAGTTGAGCGAAATCGTTGTGCGAGGGTTGAATATCCCGGCGGAGGGTTCAGACGATCCGCTCGCCGCGATAACATTCTACGACAGCATCGAGATGGCGAGTGCTGCCTTCACGATGGCCGGCAAGGAGGTTTTCTCGATCAACGGTCTTTCCGGTGAGATTTCGCAACCCACGGAAGACAGACCGATGGATTTCACGGCGGCCATCGCGAATTTCTCCGGCGATCTGTCCGGTATCGCCGACCCGCAAACCCGGGCATGGGTCGATGCGTTCGGGTTCCAGACGATCAACGGCTCCTACCAGGCCTCGGGCACCTGGAACATGGCTGACGGCCGCCTGAACATCACGCAGAACGAGATCACCGTAGAGGATGCCGGCACGTTCGGCGTCAGGGTCGACATCGGCGGCTACACGCTCGATTTCATCAAGCAGATGCAGGACATGCAAAAGAGGATGGCGGCCCAGCCCGCCGGCGAGGCCGCCAATCCGGGGACCGAGATGGAAATGCTCGCACTGATGCAGAAGCTCTCCCTCAACGGGGCGGCGATCCGTTTCGACGATGCATCCCTGACCAACAAGATCATCGACTTCGTCGCCAGCCAGCAGGGCCAGAAGCGCGAGGACATCGTCAATCTCGCCAAGGCCGGGCTTCCCTTCGCGCTGATGCAGTTGCAGCTGCCGGATCTGGCCGCCGCCATCGCGCCGGCCGTCAACACCTTCCTCGACGACCCGAGGAGCATCGAGATCAAGGCTGCGCCGCCGACGCCGGTTCCGTTCACCCTGCTCGGCGGAGCCGCCATGGCAAATCCCAACGACCCGGGCGCGGCGGCGAAGGCTCTCTGGAGCATGCTCGGCGTGACCGTCACGGCAAACCAGCCCTGACGAAACGCACCCGGCAAACAAGCAACCCGGTGTCTCTGCCGGGATTTTGTCGAATCAAAAGACTCGGTTGCGGCTGAGTATTGAACCTATTTCTGCGGCGTCGCCGTCCGCAGGTGCAGTTCGCGTAACTGTGCCGGCGTCGCCTCGGAAGGCGCGTTCATGAGCAGGTCCATGGCCTGCTGGTTCATCGGGAACATGGTGATCTCGCGCAGGTTTTTTGCGCCCAGGAGCAGCATCACGATGCGATCCACGCCGGCCGCCATGCCGCCATGCGGCGGCGCGCCGTACTGGAAGGCGCGATAGAGGCCGCCGAAGCGCTCCTCTACCGTGGCCCGGTCCAGCCCCACCATTTCGAATGCCTTGACCATCGTTTCCGGCAGATGATTGCGGATGCCGCCCGACGCGATCTCGAAGCCGTTGCAGACCAT
>JALYWP010000144.1 GCA_030852655.1 Pseudomonadota bacterium
CGGCGGATCTCGTCGTCGCGGCCGATGACCGGATCGAGTTTTCCCGCACGGGCGTCGGCAGTCAAATCGCGCGCATACTTCTTCAGCGCGTCATAGCCCTGTTCGGCCGACGCGGTGTCGGCGGTGCGGCCTTTGCGCAACTCGTTGATCGCCTGGTTGAGCGACTGGGGCGTCACGCCCGCCTTGGTGAGGATGTCGGCGCTCTTCGCCGATTTCTCCACCGCGAGCGCCGTGAGCAGGCGCTCGACAGTGACGAAACTGTCGCCGGCCTTCTTCGCCATCTCCTCGGCGGTGGAGAAAACCTTGGCGAGCGGCTGCGCCAGATAAAGCTGGCCGTTGCCGCCTTCGACCTTGGGCAGCGCGTTGAGGGCGGTCTCGACGCCCATCTGCACGGACTTCACGTCCCCGCCCGCTCGCGCGATGAGCGATGCGGCCAGGCCTTCCTCGTCGTCGACGAGGACCTTCAACAGATGTTCGGGGGTGAATTGCTGGTGGCTGCGCGACAGCGCCATCGTCTGCGCCGACTGTATGAACCCGCGTACCCTCTCCGAGTATTTCTCAATATCCATATTCATGTCTCCAATCCGTCTCCCGGCCCGCTTCGCAGCGCCGGTGAGGCAAAGTTGACGGACCCCCTCATGGGAGCCGGGTCCAGATAAGGTGGATATGGGAAGCTGGACGGCGCCCCTCAAGAAGCGCGGTGCCTGCTCCAACAAAAAACGGCGGGGATTTGCATCCCCGCCGCATATCCACCTGTTCCGGATTGATCAGTTGTCGGCCTCGATCAGCGCCGTACCGCCATCGGCTTTGACGTCGGCGGCCGGCTCCTGGGGCGCAGCCGCCGCAGGCGAGCCGCGTGACAGGGTGGCGGCAAGCCCGTCGGATGCGGGTTCGTCCCCATCATTGGATTCCGGCCTGCTGCGCTCGCCACGGCGCGGACGGCGGTTGCGGCGACCTTCGCCGTTACCGCCGTTGAGATTGCGCTCGCGGCTGGGGCTGCCCTCGGAGGCTTCCGGGTTCAGCGCGACTTCAGCCGGCATGCCGTCGATCACGGGCTGTGGTCCGGAGCCCAGTTCCGAGCCGGGATTGCCCTGCTGGGGCTGAGCGGAATCGCCGCCATTGTCCTGATTGTTCGGGTTCTGGCGGCTCTGATAATTGCCTTGCGCGGGATTTGGCTGGTCGGAACCGGAGTGATCGGCATTACCTTGGCCGGCATTGTTGTGATTGCCGAACTCGTCGCGATCCTCGTCCATGTCGTCGTCCGGCTGGTCGCGCTGGTTCTGCGTGTTCTGGATCGGCATCTGCGCTTGGGCAGCCGCGATGATGCGGTTGTAGTGCTCGGCATGCTGCAGATAGTTTTCGGCCATGACCCGGTCGCCGGAGCTTTGTGCGTCACGGGCGAGCTGCGCATATTTTTCCGCAATCTGCTGCGCGGAGCCGCGAATCTTCACGTCCGGGCCGTTGCTCTCGTAGTTGCGGGTCAGGGGGTTCGGCCCCTTGCGGTTGTTGTTGTTATTGCCGCCGCCATTGTTGTTGCGACCGCGCATGCGCCTGTTCTGCTGTTGTGGCCTCATTAGACTCTCTTGGGTTTTATAAAATTCCGGATACGGGGGCGCGGATGCGGCCTGCCGTTCCGTGTTGTCCTGACGGCGTTCGCCCGCGTCTGCGTCGGCGCCACGTTCTTCCCGTTCCGGTTACGTATTAACTGCCGAACGATCCCCGTACGAAGCTAAGGCGTCGTTTCCGCAAGAAGGCAGCCTGTCTTTGGAAGTCCGGTAGTGACAGCACTGCCTGCTTCGTCTCATCCGGTGCCGGGACCCTATCCGCATTCGCCATGCTTGCCAAGCGCTTTTTGCGGCGCGGAAATCCGTCATTCGCGCCCGAAAACCAGCACCCGGTCATGCCCCGCGAGATCCTTTCTCGCGTCGACGATTCGAAAACCGCCGACCTCGAACAGGCGCGTCACGTCGACCTTCTGCGTGTGACCGGTCTCGACGGCCAGCCTTCCGGCCGCCTCGATATGCGCCTTCGCCTGCCTGGCGATGATCCTGTAGGCATCGAGCCCGTCCGCGCCGCCATCGAGGGCTCTTGCCGGATCGAATTTCCTGACCTCGCCCTGCAAGGTCTCAAGCTCTTGCGTTGGAATATAGGGCGGGTTTGCGACAATTACATGGAACGAGCCCGAAATATTTTCGAACCAGTCCGATCGCATGGCGCTGAACCGCCCGGAAAGTCCGTTTTCCCGGGCGTTGCGCGCGGCGGTGGCGAGCGCTTCGGCGGAAATGTCCACACCCAGGGCTGTGGCCGCGGGCACTTCGGCAAGCAGCGCAAGGGCGATGGCGCCGGTGCCGGTGCCGAGATCGAGGATGCGGCAGGCCCCTTCCCTTGCGGCAAGTTGGCGCAGGTAGGGCAGCACCGCATCGACCAGCGTTTCCGTGTCGGGCCGCGGCTCCAGCGTTTCGGGCGAAAGATAGAGCTTCAGTCCGTAGAACTCACGAAAGCCGATAATGCGGTGGACCGGTTCGCCGGCCGCGCGCCGGGCGATTGCCCCGCGGATGGCGTCGACCGTTTCGGCGGCGACCGACATTTCCGGCCTGGCGATTGCATCCGTCTGATTTGTGTCGGTGAAATGCTGGACGATCAGGCGGGCATCGAGCCGGGCATCCTCGATGCCGGCTTCACCGAGAGAATTTCGAGCAAGACGGTGCAATGTGGAGAGCGCTGTCACAGCCCCCTCGCCGCCCCCTCCACCACGCGGAGGCTGTCCTCGGGCTTTCCTGCGGCAAGACCCGGGGGCGTGGTCCCCCTCCCCCGGGTCGCAGGGGAGGAACCAGCGGTGCGGCCGGCCGCAACCTCGATCCTCCTCCATTTACGGGGGAGGGAGACCGCAAAGCGCAGGAGGGGGTGATGAACGGAACCGGCCACGCAGATCATCCAGCCTCCGCCGCCAGCAGCTTCGACTGATGGTCGGCGATCAGCGCATCGATTACCTCGTCGAGTTCCCCCATCATCACCCGGTCGAGCTTGTAGAGCGTCAAGTTGATGCGGTGGTCGGTCAATCGCCCCTGCGGGAAATTGTAGGTGCGGATGCGCTCGGAGCGGTCGCCCGAGCCGACCTGCAGCTTTCGCGACGACGAACGCTCCTCGTCGGCGCGGGACCTTTCCATGTCGAAGAGCCGCGCGCGAAGAATCTGCATGGCACGCGCCCGGTTTTGGTGTTGCGACTTCTCCGCCTGCACCACCATGATGCCTGTCGGAATATGGGTGATGCGCACGGCCGAATCGGTGGTGTTGACGTGCTGTCCGCCGGAGCCGGAAGCGCGCATCGTGTCGATGCGGATGTCCTCGGCGCGGATGTCTATGTCGACCTCCTCCGCCTCCGGCAACACGGCGACGGTGGCAGCCGAAGTATGGATGCGGCCGGAGGCTTCGGTCGCCGGCACGCGCTGGACGCGATGGACGCCGGATTCGAATTTCAGCCTGGCGAAGACGCCCTTGCCCGAAACGCTGGCGATGATCTCCTTGTAGCCGCCGGCGTCGCCATCGCTCGCGGACACGAGTTCCATGCGCCAGCCCCGGTCGGCGGCGTAGCGTTCGTACATGCGGAAGAGGTCGCCGGCGAACAACGCCGCCTCGTCGCCGCCGGTGCCGGCGCGGATTTCGAGAATGGCGTTCTTCTGATCGGCGGCGTCCTTGGGCAAGAGAAGGATCTGGATGTCCTGGCGCAGGTTTTCGATCCGCTCCTCGACGCCCGGCAGATCGGCTTCGGCAAGCGACCGCATCTCGGCATCGATGTCCCTGTCGGCGACCATCGCCTCGAGGTCAGCCAGTTCACCCTCGGCCTTGAACAATTCCCTGATCCTGCCGGCGATATCCTGAAGCTCGGAATATTCCGATGCCAGCTTGACGTAAGCGTCCGCCGCCGGCCCGGCCGCCATCTGCGCCTCGAGCATGTCGAAACGTTTGACGAGTTGGTCCATGCGGTCGCGGGGAAGGGAGATCATGGCGCTGGCAATATCGAAGATCGTGCAAATGCTCAACGGCAGAGCACCTAATGATGCACAATCGGGCGACTGTGATTGCCGTCCGCGGAAATTCACCGTATATACTGTATCGTATATACATTCAGGAGTCGGCAATGCCTTGCTATGCCCGTGTGTTCCAGTCAGGAAACTCCCAAGCCGTCCGCCTGCCGAAAGAGTTCCGCCTCGATGCCGACGAGGTCGAGATTGCTCGAGAAGGCGACGCCATCATCCTGCGCCCCCATGTCCAGCAAGAGGAACGGTGGGCATCGGTGCGCGCCGCCGTGAGCCGAGGCTTCAGCTCCGATTTCCTGCAGGATGGCCGCGAGCAGCCGGAGGAACAGCATAGGCCCGACCTGGATTCGATTTTCCGGTGATCGAGTACCTGCTCGATACGAACACGGTGATTGCGCTGGTCGGCAACAAATCGGATGCCGTGCTGGCGCGGCTCGATCGTGTCAAACCGGGTGTCGTCGGAATCGGCACAATCGTGGCTCATGAACTCTATTTCGGCTCCTACAAGAGCCAGAAGATCGAGCACAACCTGGAAACGCTGCGACTGCTGTTCGCCGATCTCGTCATGCTCGGCTTTGATAGAGGAGATGCGCTGGCTGCGGGCGAAATCCGCGCGATCATGGCGCGAAAGGGCACGCCGATCGGCCCTTACGACGTATTGATCGCAGGTCAGGCCAAACACCGCGGGGCGATCCTCGTGACCAACAATGTCGGCGAATTCCGGCGGGTCGAAGGATTGCAGCTGGAGGATTGGACTGAACCGTCGGCTTCATGAAGCTGGCAAGTTCAAAGCGGTATCCCCCTGTCGTCGGCAAATGCATGCAGCAGCGCGCGCATGGGCAGGTTGGCCGCGTGGCCGGCGAGATTCTCTTCGAAGAAGCTCGTCAGCTCGCCGACCGGCAGTTCGGCAAGCATCGCCTTGACGGGGCCGATCGAGGCCGGCGACATCGAGATCGATCGGTAGCCCAGTCCGATGAGCGCCATCGCCGAGATCGGCCTGCCCGCGAGTTCGCCGCACAGCGTCACCGGCGTGTGGTTGCGGATGCCGGCGTCGGCGATTTGCTTCAGCACGCGCAGGAACGGCACCGACAGCGTGTCGAACCGATCGGCAAGCTGCGTGTGGCCGCGGTCGGCCGCCATCACGAACTGGAACAGGTCGTTCGATCCGACCGAGACGAAATCAACCGCCTTCATCAACTCGTCGAGTTGCCATAGCAGCGACGGCACTTCGAGCATGACGCCGAGCTTCAGGCTGGTCGGCAGATGGTGGGCGAAGCGCGACAGGTGCCGGACTTCCTTGTCGATGATCTCGCGAGCCTGCGCGATCTCGGAAAGCATGGTGACCATCGGCAGCATGACGCGCAACTCGCGCCCGCCGGCAGCCTTGAGCAGCGCCCGTATCTGGGTGCGCAGGAGGCCGGGCCGGTCGAGGGTCAGCCGGATCGCACGCCAGCCGAGCGCCGGGTTTTCCTCCTGCACGAGGTTCTTGAAATAGGGCAGTATCTTGTCGCCGCCGATGTCGATGGTGCGGAAGGTCACCGGCTTGCCCCTGGCCGCGTCTAGCACGTCACGATAGAGCCCCTCCTGCGCCTCGGCGCGTGGGAAGGTCGAGACGACCATGAACTGCAGCTCGGTGCGAAAGAGGCCGATGCCGGCCGCGCCGGAATCGGCGAGTTGCGGGAGGTCGACGGCAAGCCCGGCATTCATCATGAGGTCGATGGCGACGCCGTCCTTGCTGACGGACGGCTTGTTGCGCAGTTCGCGGTAGAGTTCCTGGCGCCTCGCCCGGAAGCGCACCTTCTCGGCATAGGCCGCCTCGAGATCGGATTGCGGCCTCAGATGGATGGTGCCCTCGTCGCCATCGACGATGATCGCGTCGCCGTTCTCCGCCATGGAAACGGCGCCCTTGACCTGGCCTGCGACGGGAATGCCCACGGCGCGGGCAACGATGACGACATGGCTGGTGACGGCGCCGTCCTCCAGCACCAGCCCGCGCAGCTTCTCGCGCGGATAGTCGAGCAGTTCGGCCGCCCCCATCGAGCGGGCCACGATGATGGCATCCTTGGGCAGCGCCGCCGCGACGTCGTCCGCTCCCCTGCCCATCAGCATGCGCAGCAGCCGGTTGGCGAGGTCGTCGAAATCGCTCATCCGCTCGCGCAGATAGGGATCGGTCATGTGCATCATGCGCGCGCGCATGTCGCTCTGCACCTTCTCGA
This sequence comes from Pseudomonadota bacterium, assembly GCA_030852655.1. Taxonomy (GTDB): domain Bacteria; phylum Pseudomonadota; class Alphaproteobacteria; order Rhizobiales; family Rhizobiaceae; genus Mesorhizobium_K. The sequence continues at coordinate 6,254 of JALYWP010000144.1, forward strand.
CCGCCGCCTCGGCGGTCAGGCCGTTGCGCACGGCCTCCTCCAGCCGGCGCACCCAGCCCTGGTCGTTGGCGAACATGCGATAGGCTTCGAGCACGGCGCGGTGCTCGCCCTCGAAGGCGACGTCGCGGCGCGACAGCAGGTCGTCGATCGACAGGCGCAGCGATCCGAGCGCCTTCTCCAGCCGCCGCATCTCCTCGTCGCTGTCCTCGTTGAAGAGGTTGGTGACGACGATGCGCGGCTCGTGCAGCACGACATGGCCGAGCCCGATGCCTTCGTTGAAGGGGATGCCGGTGAAGCTCGCCGGCCGGCGAAGGTCGAGTTCGAGGCCCGGTCGCGTCAGCCGGGTCAGTTCGCCCGCCGCAATCATCTCGGCGATGACCATGGCGGCCGTTTCCAGGGCCTCGACTTCGTCATCGCGGTACTGGCGCTTGGTGCGGTTCTGGACGACCAGAACGCCCAGCGTGCGCCCTGCCCTGAGCACCGGCACGCCCAGGAAGGACGAGTATATCTCCTCGCCCGTCTCCGGCAGATAGGCGAAGGCCGGATGCTGCTGGGCGTCGGAAAGGTTGAGTGCGCGGGCGCCGGCAGCGATGGTGCCGACCAAGCCCTGGCCGAGACGTAGTTGCGCCAGATGGACCGATTCCCGGTTCAGACCTTCCGTTGCGTAAAGCTCAAGCACGGAGTCGGCGCGCAGCACATAGAGCGAGCAGACCTCGGCCACCATGTTCTGGGCGATGTCGTGCACGATGCGGTCGAGCCGCTCCTGCGGCTCTAGCGCCTCCGCCATGAGCTCGCGGAGCCGTTTCAAGAGTACGCGCGGGCCTGCGGCCATGTCACGCATAAAGGCGACTCTCCCTGAGCACGGGCAAATGCGCGCCCGGACACCCGACCTATAGCCGGAAAAATCCGGCTGACACCAGATTCATACGCTTCCCGGCAGTCGTTTTGATTCCAATCACCACGTCCCGAATGGTTCGTATCGGCGGAATGCGCGCTGGAACCGGACCGCCACGACCAGCTACTGCTTATCCAGCCCGTAGACGGAATGCAAAGTTCGCACCGCCAATTCGGTGTATGGCCCATCGATCAATATCGAAATCTTGATCTCGGAGGTGGTGATCGCCCTGATGTTGATCGACTTGTCGGCCAGCGCCTGGAATGCGGTGGCGGCGACGCCGGCATGGCTTCTCATGCCGATGCCGATCACCGACACCTTGGACATGCCCTCGTCGTGCTGGACGACGTCGAAGCCGACCGTCTGCCTGACCCTGTCCAGCACGGCGAGCGCCTTGGCGACGTCGCCCGACGGCACGGTGAAGGTCATGTCGGTCGACTTGCCGTCCTCGGAAATGTTCTGGACGATCATGTCGACATTGATGTTGGCCTCGGCCAGCGGCCCGAAGATGCCGCCTGCGACGCCGGGCCGGTCGGCCACGCGCCTCAGCGATATCTGGGCTTCGTCCTTGGCATAGGCGATACCGGTGACGACCTGCTGTTCCACGATTTCATCCTCGTCGCAAATGAGCGTTCCGGGCGGGTTAAGCAGATCGCCCATCCCCGGCGCGTCCGGATCCTCGAAAGAAGAGCGCACGAATGTGCGCACCTTGTGCACCATCGCAAGCTCGACCGAGCGCACCTGCAGCACCTTGGCCCCGAGCGACGCCATTTCGAGCATCTCTTCAAACGAGATTTTCGGGAGGCGGCGCGCCTTTGGTTCGATACGCGGATCGGTCGTGTAGACGCCGTCGACGTCAGTGTAGATGTCGCAGCGATCGGCCTTGACCGAGGCGGCAATGGCCACCGCACTCGTGTCGGAGCCGCCACGGCCGAGCGTGGCGACGCGGTTGTCCGGCGCGATGCCCTGGAAGCCTGCGATCACCGCGACCTGGCCCTCGCCGAAGCGCTGCATCAGCAACGAGCCGTCGATCTCCTCGATCCGCGCGGCGCCATGCGCATTGTCGGTCCTGATCGGGATCTGCCAGCCCTGCCAGGAACGGGCATGGACGCCCATCGACTGCAGCACCAGCGCCAGCAGCCCCGACGTAACCTGCTCGCCGGAAGCCACCACCGAATCGTATTCGCGCGCGTCGTAGATGTTGAGATTGGAGCCTTCCGCCTTCGAGGCCTCCTGTACCCAGCCAACCAGTTCGTTGGTCTTGCCGGCCATGGCGGAGACGACGACGGCGACCTGATGGCCGGCGTCGACCTCGCGTTTGACGTGGCGCGCGACATTGCGGATGCGGCCGACATCGGCCACCGAGGTTCCGCCGAATTTCATCACGATGCGCGCCATGGAAACGGATGCCTTGGCCGGGCCGAAATCCCGGGATTGCTGGAAACGGGGAACGGGCCGGAGCGACCCGCGGATTGCGCGGCCTGAATATCCAATAGGTATGTTGCAGGCAAGGGCCGAGCGGTGCGACCCGATCGGCTAAGGTATCGCGTAGACCAGTACTTCCCGCTCGATCCCCCTCAGCGAGACATTGTTGGACTGCGGCGTCAAAGCCCTGCTTCTCAGCAAGTCTATCGTCTTGCGGTCCTCGATCACGGCGCCTGTCGCAAGGATCGACTGCGAATTGGCAAGCCCCTGCACGCGCGACGCGATGTTGACCGTCGAGCCGAAATAATCCTGCCGCTCGTTGAGCGTCACCGCGATGCATGGCCCTTCATGCACGCCGATCTTGAGCAGCAGGTCCTCGCGGCCGTTGCGGCTGTTGAGGTCGCGCATGGCGTCACGCATCCTGAGCGCGGCGGCCACCGCCCCGTCCGGCGTCGGGAAGGTTGCCATGACGGCATCGCCGATCGTCTTCACCACCGCGCCGGCCTCGGCGGCGACGATCTCGTTCAGGACCTGGAAATGCGCCTTGACGAGGTCGAATGCGACGAGGTCGCCGACCCGTTCGTAGAGTTCCGTCGATCCCCTGAGATCGGTGAAAAGGAAGGTCAGGCTGGTGATCTTCAACCGCTGGTCCACGTCCAGCGTATCGGTACGGTAGAGGTCGCGAAACGTCTGGTTGGAGAGCAGCCGCTTGGCCGTGAGGAAGGGGCGCCTGCGGCCGAGCAGGTCGTGCAGCGCATGGCCGGCGATGAAAACCGTCGGCAGGACGCGCCTGTCGGTGCGATTCTCCAGCGCGATGCGCAGAGGTCCCGGGCGCATCTCCAGCGTCCGGTCATGCATGTGGTCGCGGTCATAGGCCAGCGACAGGCTCTGACGCTCGCGCGTCGCTTCGCCCTTGACGTCGATGAACTGCGCCGAATGGGTGATCGGTTCGAACACGATGATGAATTCGGCAGGCAACTGGATCGCCAGCGCGCCCTTTTCGCCGGGCGCGAGTTCGAGATGGTCGACGATGAAATCGTCCACGAGCCCCTCGTAGTCCTCTTCCGGCAGGTCGACGCCGGAACCCCAGTGCATCTGGCGAAAATATTCCGTAATCGGCAATTCGTCGGGGTTGTGGGCGGCGATCCTGCGCAGGCGCGGGCTGACGGTGAAGGTGACGTCGACCATCTCGTCCAGCGTCGGTTCGTAGGAATCGGCGCAGAGCGCGCAATTATATTCGTCCTTCTGGACGGTCTTCAGCGTGGCGTTGGTGTCGAGCACGCCGCCGCAGCCCGGACAAAGCACGTTCCAGGCGATATCCAGCATGCCGACACGCGTCGCATGCAGGAAGGCGGCGATCGTCGCCTCCTCGTCGAGGCCGTTCTTAGCGGCGAAGGCGAGCGGATTGATCCGGCAGAGTTGGTGATCGGGCGCATCGGCGACCAGCCGCGCCATGGCCGTAACCACGCTGCCGTCCGCCGACTGGCCGAGAAGCGCGAACAGGTCCTTGGTCTCGCTCATTGTCTTCTCCGGGGAGAACGCCACCCGCAAAGCCAGCGGTGATATTACACCTTGGCCGGGCCTGCTGCCATCGCCCCTGATATGGCTCCTGCCATGCCGATGGCAGCTTCTCGAAAGCTGCGCCCGACGATCCGGCCTTGACTTTACGCCTTTCGCGACCGACTTCCTCGTCGCGAAGGAGCACGCCATGGCCGAGACACAAAGGACGACCGTCGACGAGGCCGAAGTCGAGCGTTTCTCGGCGATGGCCGCCGAATGGTGGGATCCGACCGGCAAATTCCGCCCGCTGCACAAGTTCAATCCGGTCCGCCTCGCCTATATCCGCGACCAGGTCTCGGCACGCTTCGGCCGCGATCCGAATGCCGCGCGGCCGTTCGAGGGTCTGCGCTTCCTCGACATAGGCTGCGGCGGCGGCCTGCTCTGCGAGCCGATGGCGAGGCTCGGAGCCGAGGTGGTCGGTGTCGATCCATCCGCGACGAACATCGAGGTGGCGAAGCTTCACGCGGCGGAATCCCGCGTCGAGGTGGATTATCGCGCCGCGACCGCCGAGCAACTCGCCGGCGCCGGCGAGAAGTTCGACGTGGTCCTCAACATGGAGGTGGTCGAGCACGTCGCCGATGTCGGGCTCTTCGTGGCGCGTTGCGCCGAGATGGTGAAGCCCGGCGGCATCATGTTCGTCGCCACCATCAACCGCACGCTGAAGGCGCTGGGCCTGGCGATCGTCGGCGCCGAATATGTGCTGCGTTGGCTGCCCAAGGGCACCCACCAGTATGAGAGACTGGTGCGCCCGGAGGAATTGGAGAAGGCGCTCGCCGACGCAGGCATGGCGATATACGACCGCGCCGGCGTGACCTACAACCCGCTCTACGACCGCTGGCAGCGTTCGAAGGACATGGACGTGAACTACATGGTGCTGGCTGAGAAGACACCGGCACCTTGAGCGGTCAGGCCATGATCGAGCGTATTTCTCCATTGTTGTAAAAGGCTTTCCACTCCTCCTCGGCATTGCCGAAAAGCTCGCTGTTTTCGGCCAGCAGGGCGAGCGCCGCCTTTATCGAGTCGGCGTGGTCATGCCCGGCCTTGGTGGTCAGCACGGTTCCTGCCCCCAATTCGCGCGCGACGAGCGACCGTATCTCGTCGGTATCGACCTTGGTTCCAGGGCAAGTCTTGGACGTCCTGAACTCCTTGCCGACCTTGCCCTCCGCGACCAGCCTGTTGACCTCGCGATGACCGAGGACATTCTCGACCGGCACATCGTATTTTCTGCAAAGCTTGGCGACGAGCTTCGCCAGACTTTTCTTCTGCCTGGCAGTGAAATCCCGGTGATCGCCATGGCCGACGCAGCAGATTCCGATCGACTTGCTGTTCACCCCGGCTACATGGGCCGGGACCTTGTCTTCGTTCCTGCCCTTCTCCACCTCGCCGTCGGCGAGTGTGTCATGCCGGTCGTCTATAATCACATAGTTGTAGCCTATCCCGTTCCAGCCCCGGGCCCGGTGCCAGCGATCGATTTCCCCGGCATCGGCGTTCCGGCCATCAAACGCCGCGGTATGGAAAAAAATATAGCTGATATCGCGCATGCCACCCTCCACCGATAGTTGCGATCGCAAGCAATACAACCTAGGAGGGATTGTCGCAATGCTCAGGCTAGCCTGTTGCCGCCTGCGCCTTCGTTGTCAAAAACACGCCCGCCACGATGATCACCGCGCCGAGCCAGGTCAGCAGCCCATAGCGCTCGCCGAGGAAGAGCGTGCCTGAAAACAGGCCGACCGCCGCGGCGACATAGCCGATCTGGCTGAGATAGACCGGCCCGCCGACCGCCTGCAGCCGAAAGAAGAAGGCGAACATCGCCGAGGCCGACGCCATTTGCGCGACCACCACCAGCGGCAATCGCGCCAGTTGGCCGAGCGAAGCGCCGCCGTCCAGCATGATGATGCCGGCGAAGAGCATGGCCGCCGAGGCCAGGTGGCTGCCCACGGCAAGCTCGATCGGCCCGGCGTCGCCGGGCCAGTCGATGGTGCGGTAGATGTTGCCGATCGCCAGGAAGAGGGGAATGAGCAGCGCAACCGCCACCCAGAAGAACGCCGCCGGCTGGCCGGCCTCGCCGCGCGTCGCCGCGACCATGACCGCGCCGACGAAGCCGACGGCGATACCGACACCGCCCAGCAGGTTCGGCCGGCGCACGCCGAGCAGGATCGACAGGATGAGCGTGATCACCGGCGACAGGGTGAACATGATGCCGGTATAGCCGGCGCCGAGATGCGGCATGGCCGAGAACATCAGCAGGTTGGGAACGGCATAGGAGATGGCCGCCGCGATGAAGAAATAGCGCAGGCGATGGGCCGTCAGGGCCACGCCTTTGCCCCGCATCAGCAGTGCGAGCA
>JALYWP010000147.1 GCA_030852655.1 Pseudomonadota bacterium
CGAGCGGCGCAAAGTCGCGGGCGACGATGGCTTTCATCGCAAAGCGCTCCGCCAGAGGAACACCCCCTCCACCACGCTTCGCGTGGTCCCCCTCCCCCGCTTCGCAGGGGAGGAACCGAAGTCGTGGCCGGCCGCAGCCTGGATCCTCCCCTTTTTACGGGGGAGGGGGACCGCCGAAGGCGGTGGAGGGGGCGGTGACGTACGCCGCCGCCAGAACGGAGCGGCGCCGCCCATGACCATCACCCTCGCCGTCCCCTCCAAGGGCCGCCTCAAGGATCAGTCGCTGGAGACGCTGGCCAGGGCCGGACTGCCCGTCAGCCTGCCCGGCGACGACAGAAAATACCGCGCACGTATCGATGGGCGCGACGACATCGAGATTGCGTTCCTGTCGGCCTCCGAAATTTCGGGCGAGATCGGCAAGGGCAGCGTCGACCTCGGCATCACCGGCGAGGATCTGCTGCGCGAGAACGTCGCCGACTGGGAGACGAAGGCCGCGATAGAGGGCCGTCTCGGCTTCGGCCGGGCCGACGTCGTCGTTGCCGTGCCGGACAGTTGGCTCGATGTCGATACCATGGCCGATCTCGATGATGTCGCCGCGGAATTCCGCTTGGCGCATGGCCGCCGCCTGCGCATCGCCACCAAATACTGGCGGCTCACCCAGCAGTTCTTCTCGCAGAAGCACGGCATCCAGGTCTACCGCATCGTCGAAAGCCTCGGCGCCACCGAAGGCGCGCCGGCTGCCGGCTCTGCCGATGTCGTCGTCGACATCACCACAACCGGCTCGACGCTGCGCGCCAACCATCTGAAGGTACTCGCGGACGGCGTGATCCTGCGCTCCGAGGCCTGTCTCGTCCGCTCGCTGAGAGAGCGGTCGGCCGCCGACGCGGCGCTCGCCGCCGAGATCGGCGCGGCTATCGCCCGTTCACTTCGTGGATGATCGCAGCGGCTCAAGCCAGTCCATGGCGACAATAAACCGCTTAGCATTCAGGAGGACGGCAGTTTACAGGACGCCATGCCCGATTTCGATCTGCTGAAGACTGCACCCTCCCACTCCACCGTCGATTTCGCGGTGAACCGGTGGGTCGCGGCCGACCGCGATGATCCGCAGATATGGTTCGCCACCTCCCTGGAGGCGGGGTGGTATCGCTTCACGCTCGACATCGAGTCGGATGGCGAAATCGAACCTCAAGTCTATTTCGACCTGGGCGCCGGGTTCAGTGAAGTGTTTTCGGTGCGGCTTCGCCGGGCCCGCGGGGCGCATGCCTTCGAAGGCATTGCCAGGCTTCCCGCTCCAGCCTCTTGCGTACGGCTCGACCCGATAACCGGGCGCGGAAGGTTCTTGCTGAGGACCTTCGCTGCGAAGCCGATGGGTGGCGCGGGGCTTGCCTTTCGTCTCGCCAGCTTTGGCTTTTCGGTGCTGTCCGCCGATCCCGCGAGCTTCGCCGCCAGGCTGCCGAGCTACATCAAGGCCCTGCGGCACCCGCATTTCCTGAAGATCGGCGACCCGGCCGCGCTTGCACGAAAATCGATGTTCGTATCGTATGGCAGTTGGATAGCTCGTCGCGATTTCGACGAGGAGCGCGACGGTGCGGAAATTCTTCGGGCCATCGAGGGCATCGAGAACCCGCCGCTCATCTCAGTCCTGATGCCGGTCTACAACACGCCGGAGCGCCTGTTGCGCGAAGCCGTCGAGAGCGTTCGCAACCAGATCTACACCAATTGGCAGCTCTGCGTTGCAGACGACTTCTCCACCGAACCGCGCGTGAAGAGAATTCTGTCCGAATATGCGGCGCAGGACCACCGCATCAAGGTCGTGTATCGTGCGCGGAACGGTCACATATCGGAAGCCACGAACTCCGCGTTCGAACTTGCCGATGGTGAGTGGATCGCCTTGCTGGACCATGACGACATCCTGCGACCCCATGCGCTGGCCGAGGTCGCGCTGGAGATACGGCGCCATCCGGACGCCGAACTGATCTACAGCGACGAGGACAAGCTCGACGGCAAGGGCAAGCGTTACGATCCCTATTTCAAGCCGGATTTTTCACGCGAGCTTTTCCGGTCGCAGAATTATCTGAACCATCTGACGGTGCATCGCGCAGGCAATATCCGCGCAGTTGGCGGGTGGCGGCGGGGGTATGAGGGCAGTCAGGACTACGA
>JALYWP010000149.1 GCA_030852655.1 Pseudomonadota bacterium
CGCTGAAGCCCAACCAGGCGGTCAAGGTGCTGCACCATGACGGCACGTTGCTCGAAAACGGCCGCGTCTCGAAGATACTCGCCTTCCGCGGCCTCGAACGGCAGCCGATCGACGAGGCCCAGGCCGGCGACATCGTCGCCATCGCGGGCCTCTCCAAGGGCACCGTCGCCGACACGTTCTGCGATCCATCGGTGACCGAGCCGCTGCCGGCGCAGCCGATCGATCCGCCGACCGTCACCATGTCCTTTATCGTCAACGACAGTCCCCTTGCCGGCACCGAGGGCGACAAGGTCACCAGCCGCGTCATCCGCGACCGCCTGCTCAAGGAGGCCGAGGGCAATGTCGCGCTGAAGATCGAGGAATCCGCCGACAAGGACAGCTTCTACGTTTCCGGCCGCGGCGAGTTGCAGCTTGCCGTGCTGATCGAGACCATGCGCCGGGAAGGCTTCGAGCTTGCCGTATCGCGTCCGCGCGTCGTCATGCAGAATGGCGAGAACGGCGAATTGCTGGAACCGGTCGAGGAAGTCGTCATCGACGTCGACGAGGAGCATGCCGGCGTCGTCGTGCAGAAGATGAGCGAACGCAAGGCCGAGATGGTCGAACTGCGTCCCTCCGGCGGCAACCGCCAGCGGCTTGTCTTCCACGCGCCGACGCGGGGCCTGATCGGCTACCAGTCGGAACTGCTGACAGACACGCGCGGCACAGCGGTGATGAACCGGCTGTTCAACTCCTACCAGCCCTACAAGGGCGAATTGCCCGGCCGCACCAACGGTGTGCTGATCTCCAACGAACAGGGAGAATCCGTCGCCTATGCCATGTGGAACCTCGAGGACCGCGGCCCGATGGTCATCGACGCCGGCGTCAAGGTCTATCAAGGCATGATCATCGGCATCCATTCGAGGGACAATGATCTCGAAGTGAACGTGCTGAAAGGCAAGAAGCTCACCAACATACGCGCCGCCGGCAAGGACGAGGCGGTAAAGCTCACCCCGCCGGTGCGCATGACCCTGGAGCGCGCGCTGGCCTGGATCCAGGACGACGAACTGGTCGAGGTGACGCCGAAAACCATTCGGCTCAGAAAGCTCTATCTCGACCCGAACGAGCGCAAGCGGTTCGAGAAGTCGGCGAAGGTAGTCGGAGCGGCGTAAGCCTTTTCACGGAACACTGTTTGAATAAACTCCGTTTGGCTGCGTCGAACGGAGTTTCTTTCATGCCCAGTCGCACCTATGACCTGTTCGCAGACGCGATGGCCTCTCGCCGGCCGATTGCCTGCATCTATCACGGCCATCCGCGCGCGCTCTGCCCGATTATCCTTGGCTACACGGATGGAGCCGAGAAGGCGCTGACCTGGCAATTCGAGGGCAGCGGCAGCCGGGGGCCGGTGCGTGGGCAATGGAAATGCCTCTCGCTCGCCGAGGTGAGCAATGCCGAGACGATCGAAGGGCCATGGCGCTCGGGCCGGCGGCACAGCCAGGCGCAGAGCTGCGTCAAGGATGTCGATCTCGACGTCAATCCGGACAGCCCCTACGACCCGAAGCGGCGAGTTCCGACGCTCAGGGCGGTCAAATAGCTGGCCGGATCGTCCGTTGCGCGAGGAGGCTGCCCAGCTAAACTGGGGCTGCCCATCCGGAGCCTGGAAAATGGACCTGACGTCGCTCATCATCTTCGCCGGCGCGCTACTTGTCGCAGCCGGTTCGCCCGGTCCGTCGATCGCCGCGCTCGTCGCCCGCGTCATCTCAAGGGGGTTCCGCGACGTGTTCCCGTTCCTGGGGGCGATGTGGATCGGCGAGGCGATCTGGCTGTCGATGGCGGTATTCGGCCTCGCCGTCGTCGCGCAGACCTTCCATCTCGCCTTCGTCGTCGTGAAATGGGTCGGCGTCGCCTATCTCGTCTACCTCGCCTGGAAGATGTGGACCGCCCCGGTTGCCGTACGCGACGGCGACATGCCGGGCGAAGACTCGCCCGCAAAACTCTTTCTCGCCGGCATGGCCGTCACGCTCGGCAATCCGAAGATCATGATGTTCTATCTGGCGCTGCTGCCCACGATCATCGACCTCGGTTCGGTGACCCTGCTCGGCTGGGCCGAACTCACAGTGACCATGGCGATCGTGCTCGTCAGCATCGATCTCGCCTGGGTACTTGCTGCGGCGCAGGCGCGCAGACTTTTGAGGAGCCAACGCGCCATGCGGGTCGCCAACCGCGTCAGTGCCGCCACCATGGGCGGCGCCGCTGTTGCGATAGCGGCAAGGCCCTAGCCCAGCGCAGCGATGTCGCCATCATGATATCGTTGGCAGTCGCCAAACGGCTGCCATCTGATACGATAGCAGCAAAGCATGCTCCGGGAGGGATTCGACGCCATGGCCGCACACGCGAAATCCGCAACAACGACGGGTAAGCCTGCAGCCAGGTCAGGCGGCCTCGCCGGCTATCTGCTAGCGCGCGCGCCTGCCGAAGATACCGCCGCCTATGATCCGGCGGTGCTTGCCAGGACAGCCGCCGGCGTGGAGAAGGCCGTGCTCTCCCACCGCAAGGGCGAGAGCGTCATTGCCGTCGACAGCGACCCCGCGATCATGCGCAACGGCCGGCCGCTCACCACCGTCACCATCGTCAACGACAACATGCCGTTCCTGTTCGATTCGGTGCTGGGCGAGATCATCGAAATGGCCGGTGAGCCCTCTTTCGTGATCCATCCGGTGATCGGTGTCAGGCATCACAAGAAGGGCGTCAGCGAGATCGTCGCCGAGGGCGGCAAGGCCGAGGGTGTCGACCGCCTGTCGGTGATCCACATCCATATCAACGCGCTTTCGGATGACGAGGCGCAGACCCTGAAGGAACGGCTCGGCGTTGTGCTGGCGCAGGTGCGCGCAGCCGTCGGTGACTGGAAGCCCATGCTCGCCCGGCTCGACCGCGCGATCTCGGAGTACCGCTACCAGCCGATCCCGCTCGCCAAGGATGCGGTCACCGAGGCGATTGCCTTCCTCGAGTGGCTGCGCGACGACAATTTCACCTTTCTCGGCATGCGCGAGTTCCGCTATTCTGGCGGCGAGAAGAGCGGCACGCTGACGCGCTCGGCAAGTCCGGGTCTCGGCATACTCGCCGATCCCGGCGTGCGCGTCTTGCGCCGAGCCGAGGGCGAGGCCACCACGCCGGAGATACGCACCTTCCTGCACGGTCCCGATCCACTGATCGTGACCAAGGCCAACGCCAAGTCGATCGTCCACCGCCGCGCCTATCTTGACTATATCGGCATCAAGACCTTCGATAGGAAGGGCGGTCTCACCGGCGAGCTGCGCGTCGTCGGCCTGTTCACCTCGACCGCCTACACGCGCTCGGTGATGAAGATACCCTATCTGCGCTCCAAGGCGGAAACCGTCATCCAGAAGTCCGGCTTCGACCCGAGCGACCATTCCGGCAAGGCGCTGATCAACGTGCTGGAAGGCTATCCGCGCGACGAACTGTTCCAGATAGCCGTGCCGACGCTGCGCAAGCATGCCGAGGCGATCCTCGGCCTCGTCGAGCGCCCGCGCGTCAGGGCGCTCTACCGCGTCGACCAATTCGACCGTTTCGTCTCCGTCATTGTCTTCGTGCCGCGGGACCGTTACGATTCGACCGTCAGGGAAAGGATAGGCGCCTACCTCAAGACCGCCTTCGAGGGCCGGGTGTCCGCCTATTATCCGGCCTTTCCCGAAGGCGGGCTGACGCGCGTTCATTTCATCATAGGCCGTTCGGGCGGCAAGACGCCGAAAGTCGATCCGGCCGACATCGAGGAAGCGATACGCGATATCGTCCGCACCTGGGAGGACGCGCTCCGCGAAGCCGCGGCCGACGCCGGTGCCGATACGTCGCTGCTGGCGGTGGCGGCGCGCTTCCCGGAAAGCTATCGCGGTTCGTTTTCCGCGGCCGCCGCCCTGCTCGATGCCCGCCGTGTCGCGTCGATTGGTTCGAACCGGCCGATCGCCATCGACTACTACCGCGATACGGGCCAGGCGCCCGAGCAGGCGTCGCTGAAAATATATCACCACGGCAAGCCGGTGGCCCTCTCCCGCCGCGTGCCGGTCTTGGAGAATATCGGCTTCAGGGTCATCAGCGAGCGCACTTTCGAGATCGGCGGGGGCCCGGACGGCCCGGTCTTCGTGCACGACATGGAACTGGAGAACGCCTTTGGCCGGCCGATCGATCTTGCCGACGGCGGCAAGCTCTTCGAGGAGGTGTTCCTCTCCGTCTGGCGGCGCGAAGCCGATAATGACGGCTATAATTCGCTCGCCCAGACGGCGGGACTCGGCGCCTCGGCGATCGGCATATTGCGCGCCTACGGCCGCTATCTGCAGCAGGCCGGCATCCCGCAGAGTCAGGGCTTCATCGCTGCCGCGCTCAACCGCTATCCCGACATCGCACGCGGGCTCCACGACCTCTTCCTCGCCAGGCTCGATCCCGGTGCCGGCAAGGAAGGCGAAGTGACGGCGAAACATCTCAAGGCGAAGATCAAGGACGCGCTCGAAGACGTCCCCAACATCGACGACGACACCATCATCCGCCGCTACCTCAACCTGATCGAATCCACGCTGCGCACCAACCATTTCGTGCCGGGCCTGCGCGAAAAAGGCCAGTCACTGGCGATCAAGCTCGACTCGCGTGCGATCGACGGCCTGCCCGAGCCGCGTCCGTGGCGCGAGATTTTCGTCTATGGTTCCGAGGTCGAGGGCGTGCATCTGCGTTTCGGACCGGTGGCGCGCGGCGGCCTGCGCTGGTCGGACCGTGCCCAGGACTATCGCACCGAGGTGCTCGGCCTGGTCAAGGCGCAGCAGGTCAAGAACGCCGTCATCGTGCCGGTCGGCGCCAAGGGCGGCTTCTATCCGAAGCGCCCGACCGCCGGCCTTTCGCGCGACCAGATATTCGAGGCCGGGCGCAACGCCTACGTGAACTTCGTCTCCAGCATGCTTTCGGTCACCGACAACATCGAGGGCGACCACGTGGTGCCGCCGGAAAACGTCGTCCGGCGCGATCCCGACGATCCCTATTTCGTCGTCGCCGCCGACAAGGGCACGGCGACCTTCTCCGACACCGCCAACGCCATCAGCCAGAAGCACGGTTTCTGGCTCGACGACGCCTTCGCGAGCGGCGGCTCCGCCGGCTACGACCACAAGGGCATGGGCATTACCGCCCGCGGCGGCTGGGAAGCGGTCAAGCGGCATTTCCGCGAGATGAACCGCGACATACAGACGGCGCCTTTCACCGCCGTCGGTGTCGGCGACATGTCCGGCGACGTGTTCGGCAACGGCATGATGCTGTCCGACCAGACGCGGCTGATCGCAGCCTTCGACCACCGCGACATCTTCATCGATCCCGATCCCGACCCGGCTGCATCGATGACCGAGCGCAAGCGCCTGTACGCGCTGCCGCGGTCCAGCTGGCAGGACTACGACAAGTCGAAGCTTTCGGCCGGCGGCATCGTCGTCTCGCGCAACCAGAAGTCGATCACGCTGCCGGCCGCCGCCGCCGCCGCGATCGGACTGGACAAGACCGTCGCCTCGCCGGTCGAGATCATGAGCGCCATCCTGAAGGCGCCGGTCGACCTGTTGTGGTTCGGCGGCATCGGCACCTATGTGCGGGCCACGACCGAGACCAACCAGGAAGTCGGCGACCGCGCCAACGATGCGATCCGCGTCACCGCGGCGGATGTCAGGGCCAAGGTCATCGGCGAGGGCGCCAATCTCGGCGTCACCCAGCGCGCCCGTATCCAGTTCGGCCTGCTCGGCGGCGCCTGCAATTCCGACGCCATCGACAATTCGGGCGGCGTCAACTGCTCGGACGTCGAGGTCAACATCAAGATCGCGCTTGCCTCGGCGATGCGCAGGGGTGCGC
>JALYWP010000180.1 GCA_030852655.1 Pseudomonadota bacterium
GAGGCGGTCAAGACCAAGTTCCCGATGGAAAAGTTCATCGGCATCTGGTGGTCCGGCCATGACGGCGACATGAAGAGCGTCGGCGAGGACGGCAAGGGCTACCGGTCGCTGTCGTGGAGCGTGCCGGTGTCGGAGGCGCCGGCCATGCAGGACATCAAGAAATACGTGCTCGACCCGAAGAAGACCGAGATCGGCGAGGGCGAGTTCGACTGGGTCTTCTACCAGCGCGGCGTGCTGATCTCGATGTTCACGGTCGAGGCGATCCGGACGGCGCAGGAGCATTTCGGCACCAAGGTCGTCAATGCCGAGCAGCTGCGCTGGGGTTTCGAGAATTTGAAGCTCGACGAGGCGAGGCTGGAGGCGATCGGCATGACCGGCATGATCGCGCCCTTCGAGACCTCTTGCGACAACCATTCCGGCCATGCCGGCGCCTGGATGCTCGAATGGGACGGTACGAAATTCGTCAAGTCGTCGGACCTGCTGCAGGCCGACCAGACGATGATCGCGCCGCTGGTCGAGGCCGAGGCGAAGAAATACGCCGAGGCCAACGCGCCCTGGCCGATGAACGACGAGTGCAAGATGTAAGCCGTTTTCCCTTTAGGAGGAGGCTATCGCACATGGAGTTCGACCCCCACTCCGTCTCGTTTCGCGTGACACCTCTCCCCCGATCGACGGGGGAGAGGAAGGCGGGCAGGGCTTGGCTCCTTTCCTCTGCCCCACGAAGTGGGGGAGAGGTGGCTCGCCGGAGGCGAGACGGAGTGGGGGCACAAGTTCAAGGAGCCATATGTGATTGCCCTGCTGCCTACGGGGAAAAAGGATCCCTGCCGCGCGGCTGGCGTGACACAGCTGCAGGGCCGCAATGAGCAGACCGGAACCGCCGTCCCCGTCGCCCACCCCCATCCTGTCGGTGAACAACATCGAGGTGATTTACGATCACGTCATACTGGTGCTGAAAGGCGTGTCGCTGACGGTGCCAAAGGGCGGCATCACCGCGCTTCTCGGCGCCAACGGCGCAGGCAAGACGACGACGCTGAAGGCGATCTCCAACCTGTTGCGCACCGAGCGGGGCGAGGTGACCAAGGGTTCGATCGTCTTCGACGGGCGCGAGGTGCAGGCGCTCTCGCCGGACGATCTGGTCAAACGGGGCTGCATCCAGGTGCTGGAGGGACGGCGCTGCTTCGGTCACCTCTCGGTCGAGGACAATCTGGCCGCCGGGGCCTTCACCAGGCGTGACGGCAAGGCCGCCATCCGCGCCGACCTCGATCTGGTGTACGATTATTTCCCACGGCTGAAGCTGCGCCGGACCAGCCAGGCCGGCTACACGTCCGGCGGCGAGCAGCAGATGGTGGCGATCGGCCGCGCCCTGATGTCGCGCCCGAAGATGATCCTGCTCGACGAGCCGTCCATGGGGCTGGCGCCGCAGCTGGTCGAGGAGATATTCGGGATCGTGAAGAAGCTCAACGAGGAGCAGGGCGTGTCTTTCCTGCTTGCCGAACAGAACACCAACATCGCGCTCAGCTTCGCCAAATACGGCTATATCCTCGAATCCGGCCGCGTCGTGCTGGACGGCGAGGCCGCCGCGCTGCGCGAAAACGAGGACGTCAAGGAATTCTATCTCGGCATCGCCGGCGATGGGCGCAAGTCGTTCAAGGACGTGAAGCACTACAAGCGCCGCAAGCGCTGGCTGGCGTAGCATTCCCGAATTCGGCGACACTCTTTCGCGGCAGGCGCGGCAATTGCAGCCATTGCCCTTGGCGGTGCTTTTCGATATGTGCGCTTGAGAGCTATCCGGAGGATTTTGCATGGCCGATCACTCGCCGACCGGACCCGTCGAAACGGGCGCGCAGATGGACTATCCCGAGCATGAGAAGACCTATGCGGTCTTCGTCGCGCTGGCGAAATACGGATCGCTGGTAAGTGCCGCGGTCCTCATTGCGATGGCCTTCGGTTTCTTCACCACCGCCGGCTTCTTCTCGTCGACGATCCTCTTCATCCTGGTCTGCGCTGTCGGCTGGTACCTCCTGCGCTAGCAGCCATCTTTCCATCCATCCCGCAGCCGTGCTCCGGCTGCTGACTAACGTTGGGTAAGCTCCAGCCAGAAGGATCCGCGGTGGGACAGGTAGCATTCATCCCAAGGGAAGTTGAGGCGGGAGAGCCGCGCGTCGCGGCCTCGCCGGAGACGGTGAAGCGGCTTGTGGGCCTGGGCTTCGAAGTGATCGTCGAGGCCGGAGCGGGGCTCGGCTCGCGTATCACCGACGACGAGTTCGCCAAGGCCGGCGCAGCAATCGGCAAGGCGACGGATGCCTCGCGGGCCGACCTGGTTCTCAAGGTCCGGCGCCCGACCGAGGCCGAGCTCAAGGGCTACAAATCCGGCGCTGCGGTCATTGCCACGATGGACCCCTACGGCAACGATGCGGCGCTGGCCGCGATGGCGCGGGCAGGGGTGACGGCCTTCGCGATGGAGTTCATGCCCCGCATCTCGAGGGCGCAGGTGATGGACGTGCTGTCCAGCCAGGCGAACCTCGCCGGCTACCAGGCGGTGGTGGACGCGGCGGCGGAATATGACCGCGCGCTGCCGATGATGATGACGGCGGCAGGCACCGTGCCGGCCGCCAAGGTCTTCATCATGGGCGTCGGCGTCGCCGGCCTGCAGGCAATCGCCACGGCCCGGCGCATGGGCGCGGTGGTGACCGCGACCGATGTGCGCCCGGCGGTCAAGGAGCAGGTCCAGTCGCTCGGTGCGAAATTCCTCGCCGTCGAGGACGAGGAGTTCAAGGCGGCGGAGACCGCTGGCGGCTACGCCAAGGAGATGTCGAAGGAATACCAGGCCAAGCAGGCGGCGCTCACCGCCGAGCACATCGCCAAGCAGGACATCGTCATTACCACGGCGCTGATCCCTGGCCGGCCGGCGCCGAAGCTGGTTTCGGAAGCGATGGTCGCGTCGATGAAGCCCGGCTCGGTGCTGGTCGACCTGGCAGTCGAGCGCGGCGGCAATGTGGAAGGTGCTGTCGCCGGCGCGGTCATCACGCTCGACAACGGCGTGAAGATCGTCGGCCACCTCAACGTGCCGGGCCGTGTCGCGGCGTCGGCCTCGCTGCTTTATGCCAAGAACCTCTATGCATTCGTCGAGACCATGGTCGACAAGGACAGCAAGACCCTCGCCGTCAACCGCGACGACGAGCTGGTCAAGGCGACCATGCTGACCGACGGCGGCCGCGTCGTGCATCCGGCTTTCGCCGCTGCCGCGGCAGCCGAAAAGGCCGCGCCGGAACAGAAGCAGGGCGATGGGCCGGCGACGGGCGAGGGCAATGCGCCGGCAAAGGCCGAGCCGAAGAAGCCGGCAAGAAAATCCGTCAAGAAGGCGGACAAGCCGGCATCCGGGGGAGAGGCGTGATGGAAAACACCGCGCTCGAACAGGCGCTCGACCAACTCGAGCAGGCGATGGGCACCGCCCGCGCGGCGCTCGCCAATGTCGAGGGCAGCGCAACGGCCGCCGGCGACGTGGCGCATGCGCTGTCGGGCGGCGTGATAGACCCGTTCGTCTTCCGCTTCGCCATCTTCGTGCTGGCGATCTTCGTCGGCTACTATGTGGTCTGGTCGGTGACGCCGGCGCTGCATACACCGCTGATGGCGGTGACCAACGCGATCTCTTCGGTTATCGTGGTCGGTGCCCTGCTGGCGGTCGGCATATCGGCTTCCGGGCTTGCCACCGGCTTCGGCTTCGTCGCGCTGGTGCTCGTCTCGGTCAACATATTCGGCGGCTTCCTGGTCACCCAGCGCATGCTCGCCATGTACAAGAAGAAGGAGCGTTGAGCGTGAACGTCAACGTCGCCTCCTTCCTCTATCTCGTCTCCGGAATCCTGTTCATCCTGGCGCTGAGGGGGCTTTCGCACCCGACGACCAGCCGCCAGGGCAACATGTTCGGCATGATCGGCATGGGTATCGCCATCGCCACGACGCTGGCGCTGGCCACACCGACGCCGGCCGGCTTCGGCCTGATCGTGCTCGGCCTCGCCATCGGCGGCGGCGTCGGCGCGATCACCGCGCGCCGCATCGCCATGACCTCGATGCCGCAGCTCGTCGCCGCCTTCCACAGCCTGGTCGGCCTCGCCGCAGTCCTGGTCGCAGCGGCTGCAATGTATGCGCCCGAGAGCTTCGACATCGGTACGAATGGCGACATCCACAGCCAGGCGCTGATCGAGATGAGCCTTGGCGTCGCCATCGGCGCCATCACCTTCACCGGCTCGATCATAGCCTTCCTGAAGCTCGACGGCCGCATGTCGGGCAAGCCGATCATGCTGCCGGCCCGCCATCTCATCAACGCGGCGCTCGGCATCGCGCTGGTCGTGCTGATCGTGCTTCTCGTCTCGACGGAAAGCTTCACCATCTTCTGGCTGATCGTTGCCGCGTCGCTGCTGCTCGGCGTGCTGCTCATCATCCCGATCGGCGGTGCAGACATGCCGGTGGTCGTGTCGATGCTGAATTCCTATTCCGGCTGGGCGGCTGCTGCTCTCGGCTTCACGCTCGGCAATCTGGCGCTGATCATCACCGGCGCGCTGGTCGGCTCGTCGGGCGCGATCCTCAGCTACATCATGTGCAAGGGCATGAACCGCTCCTTCATCTCCGTCATCCTCGGCGGCTTCGGCGGGGAGACGGCGGCTGCCGGCGACGACGGCATCGAGCGCACGGTCAAGCAGGGTTCGGCCGAGGACGCCGCCTATCTGATGGCCAATGCGCAGAAGGTGATCATCGTGCCCGGCTACGGCATGGCGGTCGCGCAGGCCCAGCATGCGCTGCGCGAAATGGCCGACAAGCTGAAGGCCAATGGCGTCGAGGTGAAGTATGCCATCCACCCCGTGGCGGGCCGCATGCCCGGCCACATGAACGTGCTGCTCGCCGAAGCCAACGTGCCCTATGACGAGGTGTTCGAGCTCGAGGACATCAACTCGGAGTTCGCGCAGGCCGACGTCGCCTATGTCATCGGTGCCAACGACGTGACCAACCCGTCGGCGCGCGACGACAAGAGCTCACCCATCTACGGCATGCCGATACTCGACGTCGACAAGGCGCGTACCTGCCTGTTCGTCAAGCGCTCGCTCGGCTCCGGCTATGCCGGCATCGACAACACGCTGTTCTACAAGGACGGCACCATGATGCTGCTCGGCGACGCCAAGAAGATGACCGAGGAAATCGTCAAGGCGATGGACCACTGATCGAGAGGGCCGGCAGGGCTTCAGAAATGCGAAAAAGCCCGGTTTGCGCCGGGCTTTTTCGCTTTTTTGAGTAGCAGTCAGCCCGCGGCCGTGCGCAGCTTGAACTCGGTGACGCCGACTGCAAGATTGACACCCGTCTGCGCCTGGACGCTCAACGGCTGCAGGGAGAAGGTGCGGTTTGAGCCGCCGACGAGCGCGTTGGCGCCGACGCCGATCGCAGCCGAGGCCTCGGCACTCGCGCCGACATAGTCGCCGGCCAGTCCGCCTGGCGCATAGATGTCGGCGTTCGGTCCGAACACCGCCCAGGTGATCACGGTCTCGCCGGTGACGCCGACGTCGAGGCCGATCTTGCTGATGGTGCCGTGATAGTTCTCCGGCGCGAGGTTCTTGTCGGCTGGCTGGTAAGTGCAGAGCACGTCCTTGGTGGAGCCGATTATGAAGCCCGCGCCACCCTCGACCTTGCAATCGAGCACGCCCAGTTCCATGCCCTTGGTCTGGGAGTTGGCGGCGGGCATGGCGGTCAGCAATGTTGCGGATGCAGCCGCGATGAGCAGATATTTCATGTTGGAACCTCCTTGAAGCCTTCGCCAACAACTGTCGACGCGGTTTCAAGGTTCCAACCGGTTCGGCCGCGGCGTTGGTGCGGCCGCGTCGACGGCTATTTCAGCGAGTGGATCAGCTTCATCGAGGTCACCGTGACGGCAAGGTTGACGCCGGTCTGTGCCTGGACGCTGAGCGGCTGCAGCGTGAAGGAACGCTGGAAGCCGCCGACCAAGAGGTTGGCGCCGCCTCCCGTGACGATGCTCGCCTCGGCGGTTGCGCCGAGATAGTCGCCGGCAAGCTGGCCATCCTTGTACTTGCTGGCGGCGGCCAGCACCGCCCATTGCAGAGTGCCCTGATGGGTGACGCCGAGATCGACCCCGATCTTGGAGATGATGCCCGTGTAGTATTCCCTGCCGCCGCCGCGCGAGGACTTGAAGGTGCAGGAAAGCCCCTTGTGCGAGGCGATGACCAGCCCCGTTCCGCCGTCGATCTCGCAGGTGAGCAGGCCGAGCTTCACCTCCCCGGTGGCGCCGGCCGGAACGGCGAGAAAGGCCGCGGCGGCCGAGGCTGCGAGGAGGGCGGCGATTTTCCTGATCATGGGACTATCCGGTGCTTGCATGGGTTAATGGGTATAGAGGCGCTTACGTTCCCTTCGTACGCGCCAGTCCGTCCACGGCCGGCTTGTAGTTAGGGTCTAGGCGCACCGCCTGCTGGTACGACTTTGCCGCCTTGACCTTGTCGCCGCGCCGCTCATAGACGAGCGCCTGGTTGGCCCAGCTTTCGGCGATCTTGCCGTCGAGCTTGATGGCCGTGTTGAAGTCGGCGAAGGCGTTCTCCTCGTCGTTCATCGCCAGATAGGAAAGGCCGCGGCCGTTATAAGGTTCCGGCGCGTTGGGCGACAGCGAGACGGAGGTGGAGAAATCCTCGATCGCGAAGGCGTGCTGGCCCTGGCTCTGATAGATCAGGCCGCGATTGTGGTAGGCGCGCGCATCCGTGGTGTCGAGCTGGATCGCCTTCTGGAAGTCGTTGAACGCTTCGGTGACGCGCCCGGCCTTCCGGTAGAGATTGCCGCGTCCGATATAGGCGGCGTCGTAGTTGGGGTTGAGCTGGATGGACCTGTTGTAGTCTGCAAGCGCGGCAGGCTGGTCGCCGAGGAATCGGTGGATCAGGGCCCGGTTGGCATAGGCCTGGTAGAAATTGGACTTGAGTTCGATTGCCTTGTTGAAATCGGCCAGCGCCTCGCGGTACATGCCGCCGCGCCCATAGGCGGATCCGCGGACATTATAGGCTTCCGGATTTTGCGGGTTGCGATCGATGACGGCGGTCAGCGAGGCGATGTTCTGCTCCGACCCCTGCGCGGTGTCGATCGTCGCCAGTTCGCCGCTCGGGCCGCTCTGGCAGGCTGAAAGCAGGAGGCCGGCAAACAATGCCGCCATCACCGTCGCGCCGCCAGACCTCGTCCGCTTGCGCCCGTCAATGGCTGCATTCATTGCATTTTCCTCAACTGCCGGGGTCAAGACGCCGGATTTCGCAATCCCCGCATCGCGTCCCCCGAGCGCGATGAACAAACGAAAGGTGGCGGCGACTCGCATCGCCCCACCTTGATGGTCGTATCGCCGGAAAAAGACGAAAAGTAGGCGCGTCGGTCAGCGTGCCGGACGCCCTGCACCAGGTCCACCGGCGCCGGCAGCGGCCGGCCGCGGCGTCATCGGCAGCAGGCCCTCGCGCTGGGCGCGCTTGCGGGCCAGCTTGCGGGCGCGGCGAACGGCCTCGGCCTTTTCACGGGCGCGCTTCTCTGAAGGCTTCTCGTAATGTCCGCGCATCTTCATTTCGCGGAAAATGCCCTCGCGCTGCATTTTCTTCTTGAGGGCGCGAAGCGCCTGGTCGACATTGTTGTCGCGGACGAGTACCTGCACGGGCGATCCTGTCTTTCGTGTTCAGAAACAAGGCGCTAGCTCAAGCCGGAGCTTACGACCAGCCGCCTCCGCGGCGGCCTCCACCGCGAATTGTGGCGGCTGATAGCAGAATCGGGGCATATTGTCGAGTGCGTATCTGCGTTTCACGACTCGTGCGGACCCCCCTGCTGGCACCAAAGCTCGCGAGGACTGCATCATCGACTTGACGTTCGCCGGGCGTATTGCACCAGCGACGCCTTCTGCAAGCATTTTCGGGCCAGGCATTGACCGACACAAGCATACCGACACGCCCCGCAAGCGCCGACAGCACGGTTTTTGCCGTCATCCTGGCGGTGAGCCTCTGCCACTTCATCAACGATGTGATGCAATCGCTGCTGGCGGCGATCTATCCGCTGCTGAAGGAGAGCTACCATCTCGACTTCTGGCAGATCGGTCTGCTTACCCTCGCCTTCCAGGGGACGGCGTCGCTGCTGCAGCCGCTGATCGGCATGTACACGGACAGGCGGCCGCTGCCCTATTCGCTGCCCGCAGGCATGGCGTGTTCGCTGGTCGGGCTCGTCGTTCTCGCCTATGCGCACAATTATTCGGTCCTCGTGCTGGGTTCGATGCTGATCGGGCTGGGTTCGGCGATCTTCCATCCGGAATCATCGCGTGTCGCCCGCCTTGCATCGGGCGGACGGTTCGGCCTTGCGCAATCGCTTTTCCAACTTGGCGGCAATTTCGGCCAGGCGATGGGACCGCTCCTGGCCGCCTTCATCGTCGTGCCGTTCGGGCAGCAGAGTGTTTCGTGGTTCACGATCGGCTCGCTCATCGGCATCGTCGTCCTGTGGCGGGTGGGCGGCTGGTACGCGGCGCATCTGCGCGACCGCCACGGGCGGAAAATGCCGGCTTCCATGTTCCCCCCGCTGCCTCGGGCAAGGGTGGTCGTCGCGCTGGTCGTCCTGATGATCCTCACCTTCTCGAAGAACATCTACACGGCGTCGCTTGCGAGCTATTACACCTTCTACGCCATCGACAAGTTCGGCGTCTCGGTACAGGGCTCGCAGTTGATGCTGTTCGCCTTCATGGGTGCGTCCGCCGCAGGGCTGATCCTCGGAGGCCTGTTCGGCGATCGTTTCGGGGCAAAGACCGTGATCTGGTTCTCCATCCTCGGCGTCTTGCCCTTCACGCTGGCGCTGCCCTATGCCGATCTCTTCTGGATAAACGTTCTGGCCATCCTGATCGGGCTGATCCTTTCCTCGGCCTTCCCGGCGATCGTCGTCTTCGCCCAGGAACTCGTACCCGGCCGCGTCGGGCTGATCGCCGGCATATTCTTCGGCCTCGCCTTCGGCTTCGGCGGAATCGGCGCCGCAGCCCTCGGCGTTCTCGCCGACCACAGGGGCATTGAGTACGTCTTCTGGATATGCTCGTTCCTGCCGCTGCTCGGCCTGCTCACCATCTTCCTGCCTGGGATGAGCAGAGCGCGGCGCGCGTAGCGGCGACACGGCGCAAAGCGGCAAGCGCCGTCGCTATCAGTGCAAGGGTGACACCTGCTTTTCGCTAGTGGTACACCTCGCATCCGATGGATCAGGATTGCCAGCGAGGGCCAGCGAAAGCACATGCGGAAATACTCGGTTTTTGCCATCGCCAGGGAAGCCATGCGCGGCCACAAGGGCTGGGAGGAACAGTGGTCCTCGCCGGAGCCGCGCGCGGAATACGACGTCATCATCGTCGGCGCCGGCGGGCACGGCCTCGCCACGGCCTACTACCTTGCCAAGGAGCACGGCATCACCAATGTGGCGGTGCTGGAGAAGGGCTGGCTCGGCGGCGGCAATACCGGCCGCAACACCACCATCATCCGCTCCAACTATCTCTATGACGAGAGCGCCGGCATCTACGACCATGCGCTCAAGCTGTGGGACGGGCTCAGCCAGGACCTCAACTACAACGTCATGTATTCGCCGCGCGGCGT
>JALYWP010000186.1 GCA_030852655.1 Pseudomonadota bacterium
TCGGATCGCCATAGCCGCCGCCGCCGGGCGTCTCAACGCGCACACGGTCGCCGGCCTTCAGCGGAATGTCCTGCTCCTTGGAGAGATGTTTCGGCACGTGCGCCTGCCCGTCGCGAAAGACGGTGACAGTGTTCACCGCGCCGTCCTTGCCGCCGAGCACGCCTTGTGGGCCGACGCGGCCGTGATCCATGACGAAGGAGGCGCGCGCCTCGCCGCGCAGCAATTCGACCTCATAGGCGAGGCCGAAGCCACCGCGGTGTTTTCCGGAACCGCCCGAGCCCTCGCGCAAAGCGTAATGGCGGTAAAGCACGGGATAGGCCTGCTCCATGATCTCCACCGGCGGCGATTTCGAGATGCCGATGGTGGAGCAGCCGTTGGAGAGGCCGTCATGGCCGGCATTGCCGCCATAACCGCCGCCCGAGATCTGGTACATGACGTAGTCGCGGCCGCGCGCGGGATCATGGCCGCCGAGCGCGAAATTGCCGCTGGAGCCGGCGGGAGCGGCCGTCACATGCTCGGGCAGCGCCTGAACCATGGCGGCGAAGACGGATTCGGCGATGCGCTGCGAAACCTCGGCGGCGCAACCCGAAACCGGCCGCGGATAGTGCGCGTCGAGGAAGGTGCCTTCGGGCGTGAGCACGGTCAGCGGCTCGAATGCACCGGCGCTGATCGGCACGTCAGGAAAAATGTGGCGCATGGCGAGGTAGACCGAGGAGAGCGTGGTGGCGAGCACGCTGTTCATCGGCCCGGCGCAGGGTTTCGAGGAGCCGGAAAAGTCGAAGGTGAGGCCGTCGCCCGTCTTGGTCACGGCGAGCGCGATCGTCAGCTTCTCGTCGACGACGCCGTCGGAATCGACGAAGGCTTTCGAGCGGTAAATGCCGTCGGGGATGGCGGCAATGTTGGCGCGCATCTGCTCGGCGGCGCGTTTTCTGAGTTCGGCGATCGCCGCAACAACCGTGTCGTCGCCGTAGCGGTCGAGGATGGCGAAGAGCCGCTCCTGGCCTACCCGCAACGCAGCGGCCTGGGCGCGGATATCGCCGATGCGCTGGTCGGCGACGCGGATGTTGGAGGTGATGATCGCGTAGATTTCCGGATCGAGCTTGCCCCGCTTGAAGAGCTTGACCGGCGGCAGGCGCAGCCCCTCCTGCTCGACGGCAGTGGCCGAGGCGGAAAAGCCGCCCGGCACCGCGCCGCCGATGTCGGGCCAGTGGCCGGTGTTGGAGAGCCAGCAGAATATCCGGCCATTGCGCCAGACCGGCATGGCGAAGCGCACGTCCATCAGATGCGTGCCGCCGAGATAAGGATCGTTGACGATGTAGATGTCGCCTTCCTCCGGCGCCAGGCAGCGACCGTCGGCGATCATCTCGATGATGGTCTTGGTGGAATATTGCATGACCCCGACGAAGACCGGCAGGCCCTGGCTGCCTTGCGCGATCAGCGAGCCGTCGTCAGCCGAATAGATGCCGTCGGAGCGGTCGTTGGCTTCCGCGATCACGGGCGAGAAGGCGGCGCGGGAGAAAGTCAGGTCCATCTCGTCGCAGGTCTGCTGGAGCGCCGCCTGGATGACGGAAAGCGTGATGGCGTCGAGGGTCATCTCCCCACCTCGATCAATATGTTCCCGTCGGCATCGCTCGTCGCGACGTCGCCCGGTTCCAGCACGGTCGTCGCATCCATCTGCTCGATGATCGCTGGACCCGGGATCGTCGCATCGAGTGGCAGGTTTTCCCTGGTATAGACGGGCGTATCCAGCCACTGGCCATCGTACCATACCGGGCGTGTCTCGCGCCTCGCAGCATCGAGGGTCGCGGCGCGTCCGGCGGGGTCGATCAGCCGGCTGAGGTCGACCTCGGGACGCACGCCGATGACCGAGGTATTCAAATTGACGAGGTTGGCGCGGATTTCCGGGAGCTCGACCCGGAAGCGCGCAAAGTAGGCTTTCTCGAACAGTTCCTGCAGCATGGCGCGCGATACCTCCGCGGAGGGCAGCGGCACGTTCAGGATATGCGTCTGACCGACGAACTGCATGTCGGCGGAATGAATGGTGCGGATGGTCTCGGGCTCGAGGGCTTCCTTGGCGATCAGCGCCTCGCCTTCCTCGCGGTGCTCGTCCAGCACCGCGCGGACACGGGCCTCGTCGAGCAACGCCACCGGCTGGTTGATCGTGTTGACGAAGTCGTGGCGGAGGTCGGCGACCACGCAGCCAAGCGCATTGGTGATGCCCGGCCGTGCCGGCACCAGCACGGTCGGCAGGCCGAGTTCGCGGGCAAGTGCCGTCGCATGCAGCGGCCCCGCGCCGCCGAAGGCGAAGAGAGCGAAGTCGCGCGGATCGTGGCCGCGGCCGACCGAGACCATGCGGATGGCGCCGGCCATCCTGAGGTTGCCGAGACGCAGCACGGCACCGGCAGCCGCGGTAGCGTCGAGGCCGGCGGCGCGGCCGATCTTTTCCTCGAATATGCGTTTCACCTGTTCGAGGGTGACCGGCGCGTCGACGGCGAGCAGGCGTTTAGGATCGAGCCGGCCGAGCAGCAGATTGGCGTCGGTGATGGTGGGCTCCGCGCCGCCGCGGCCATAGCAGATCGGGCCGGGATTGGCGCCGGCACTTTCCGGCCCGACCTGGATCAGGCCCGAGGCGTCGACGCGTGCGATCGAGCCGCCGCCGGCGCCGACCGTGTGGACGGCGACCATCGGCACATGGATCGGCATCGCATATTCGATCTCGGTCTCGTTCGACACGGCCGGCTCGGCATCGAGGATCAGCGCAACGTCGGTCGAGGTACCGCCCATGTCGTAGGTGACGAGGTTCCTGTGGCCGGCGCGCTTGCCCGTATAGGCGGCGGCGATGACGCCAGAGGCCGGCCCGGACATCACGGTCTTTGCCGCATCCTGCGCGACGAAGCGGGCGG
>JALYWP010000191.1 GCA_030852655.1 Pseudomonadota bacterium
GATCGCCGATCCAGCGGCCGGCGCCGTCGATGACCAGTCCGGTCAGTTCGATATGGGTTGCGTCCTCGGCCATCAGGAGATGGTCGTCGCCGCCATAGACGATGCGGGTGGCGCCCGGAACGCCGGACAGCCGCACATATCTCGGGAGCGACAGGTTCGACACCACATAGGTGCCGGCGGGCAGGAAGACCGGGGCGTCGCGATCGGACGCCTGTCGCAACATCTTGGCGAAAGCCTTGCTCTGGTCGTCGAGCGCGCCGGGGCGCACGCCGAGATCGGCGGCGTCGATCGATCCGCGCATCGCCGCAAGCTCGGTGCCGGACACCCCGGCGGCGAGCAGCCGGTCGGGCAGCGCCAGACCGCCCGCAGCGAAGCCGGCGGTGGCCGCAAGAAAGCCGCGTCTGTTCAACATAGGCACAGGATTCCTTGTCATTCGCGGTGTATAGCAGGAAACGTGCCAGGATTGCCGCCATCCCATCCTGCTTGAGTTACACCCCGAAGCGCATAGACTGCCAGGATGAGCAGAGCCTTTACCCGCGAAGACGACAACGAGAATGCGATTGCCGATATCGGCGAGCGTCCGGTCAGCCCGCACCGCAATCTCGTGACGGCAGCCGGGCTGGCCCGGATCGAGGAAGAAATCACGGCGCTGCGGCAGGAAATGGCGAAGACGGAAGCCGGCTCCGACCGCCAGCGCATCGCGGTGCTCTCGCGCGACCTGCGCTACTGGACGGCGCGCCGCGAGAACGCGGAACTGTCGGAGCCGGATCCCGACAGCGATGTCGTCCGCTTCGGCATGACGGTGACTATTGAAGACGACGATGGCAAGCGCAAGGCCTGGAAGATCGTCGGCGAGGACGAAGCCGATGCCGCGAAGGGCAGCATCAGCCACGTTTCGCCGATGGCGCAGGCGCTGTTCGGCAAGGCGATGGGCGAGACGGCCGTGGTCAACGGCAAGGAATGGGAGATTGTGGGGATGAGTGTCGCGGGCTGAGTGATCCTCAATCCGATTTCACAGGTGCCGAATGATACCGGAAGAAGGTGGCCGCCCCTGCCTCGTCGATTTCGCCGGTCGCGACGCCCATGGTGAACACGTAAAGTTCTCCGTCATTTGCCGTCATACTGTACCCGTTGAGATGCAGGAACAGTATGGCGGTAACGATGGCGGTGCGCTTGTTGCCATCTACGAAGGCGCGGTTGCGCGCTAGTGCGAAAACATAAGCGGCGGCAAGTTCATGGACCGCCGGATCGCCGTATGCTGCCTTGTTGTAACGGTGCGGCAAGACGTCAGCCGAGCAACCTATCCATCAGCCTCTCCGCGGCCTCCGGTATGACTGTTCCCGGCGGGAAGATTTCGGCGGCACCGGCGTTTCGCACGGCATCGAAATCCTGTGGTGGGATCACGCCGCCGGCCACGATCAGCATGTCCTCGCGGCCAAGCTTGCCGAGCGCGTCCTTGAGTTCGGGGACAAGCGTCAGGTGTCCGGCTGCCAGGGATGATGCGCCGACGACATGAACATCGTGGTCGACCGCGAGCTTGGCGATCTCGTCCGGCGTCTGGAACATCGCTCCGACGGTTACATCGAAGCCGAGGTCGGCAAAGGCGGTCGCGATGACCTTCTGGCCGCGGTCGTGTCCGTCCTGTCCCATTTTGGCCACCAGGATGCGCGGTCGCGAGCCGGTCTTCTTTTCGAAGGCTTCGATCTTGGCGGCGACCCGCTCGGCGGCCCGGTTTTCGCCCAGTTCCTTGCGATAGACGCCGGAAATCGTCTGGATGGTCGCCGCATGGCGGCCGAACACTTTCTCCAGGGCCAGCGATATCTCGCCGACCGTCGCATGGGCCCGGGCAGCCCTGACTGCAAACTCCAGAAGATTGCCGCCGCCGCCCGCGGCCTCGGTCAGCGCGCCGAGCGCCTTGTCGACGGCGGCGACGTCGCGCGTGCCCTTGAGCATCTGCAGCTTGGAGAGTTGGCGCGCGCGCACCTCGGCATTGTCGATCTTGAGCACGTCGACCTCGATGTCCTGCTCGGGCGCCCAGGCATTGACGCCGACCAGGGTCTGCTCGCCGGAATCGATGCGGGCCTGTGTCCGCGCCGAGGCTTCCTCGATGCGCGCCTTGGGAATGCCTTTCTCGATCGCGGCAGCCATGCCGCCCAGCGCCTCGACTTCCTCGATATGCGACATGGCGCGCACGGCCAGGTCGTGCGTCAGGCGCTCGACATAGGCAGAGCCGCCCCACGGATCGACGATGCGCGTCGTGCCCGATTCCTTCTGCAGAACGAGCTGCGTATTGCGGGCGATGCGCGCGGAATGATCCGTCGGCAACGCCAGCGCCTCGTCGAAGGCGTTGGTGTGCAATGACTGCGTGTGACCCTGGGTCGCGGCCATCGCCTCGATCATGGTGCGGGTGATGTTGTTGTAGGGATCCTGCGCGGTGAGCGACCAGCCGGAGGTCTGGGTATGGGCGCGCAGCGCCAGCGAGCGCGGGTCCTTTGGCGAGAAGTTCCTCTGCATCAGTGCGGCCCAGAGCAGCCGCCCGGCGCGTTGCTTGGCGACCTCCATGAAGAAGTTCATGCCGGCGTTCCAGAAGAAGGAGAGGCGCGGCGCGAACTTGTCGACATCCAGTCCGGCTGCAATGCCCGCGCGCACATATTCGATGCCGTCGGCGATGGTGTAGGCGAGTTCGAGGTCGACGGTCGCCCCGGCCTCCTGGATATGGTAGCCGGAAATCGAGATCGAGTTGAACTTTGGCATGTGCTCGGACGTGTAGGCGAAAATGTCCGAGATGATCCGCATCGACGGTTTGGGCGGATAGATATAGGTGTTGCGGACCATGAACTCCTTGAGGATGTCGTTCTGGATGGTCCCGGCGAGATCTTTCTGCGCGACGCCCTGTTCCTCCCCGGCAACGATGTAGAGCGCCAGGATCGGCAGCACTGCGCCGTTCATCGTCATCGACACGGTCATCTCGCCGAGCGGGATATTGTCGAAGAGCCGGCGCATGTCGAGGATGGAATCGATCGCGACCCCTGCCATGCCGACATCGCCCGCCACGCGCGGATGATCGCTGTCGTAGCCGCGATGGGTGGCGAGGTCGAAAGCGACGGAGAGGCCTTTCTGGCCGGCTGCAACGTTGCGGCGGTAGAAGGCGTTGGATTCTTCCGCCGTCGAGAAGCCGGCATATTGGCGGATCGTCCAGGGCTGCCGGACATACATGGTCGGGTAGGGGCCGCGCTTGTAGGGCGCGATTCCTGGCCACGTGTCGAGGAAGGGCAGGCCCGACAGGTCGCGCTCGCCATAGGCGCGCTTCAC
>JALYWP010000196.1 GCA_030852655.1 Pseudomonadota bacterium
AGCCCTATACGTCCGGATCGACCGGGCGTCCCAAGGGCGTCCTGCTGTCGCATCGCGCTCATTCCTGGGTTGCGGAGACGATCTCGCGCGATCGCGACTTTTCGCCCGCCGACCGCATGATCGTGGCCGCACCGCTCTATCACAAGCACGCTATGAATTCGATCAAATGTGTGCTCGTCGGCGGATCGACAGTCGTCCTGATGCGCAAGTTCGACGTCCGTGCCTATATCGAGGCGGTCAACAAATACCGCACCACGGTGGTGTCCGGCGTCCCCACCATCTTCGCGATGATGCTGCAACAGCGCGACATGCTGACCGGAAACGACTACTCCTTCGTGCGCCTGGCGACGATGGGCGGCGCGCCGGCAACGGATGCGCTGATCGACGCCGTCGCCGAGGTTTTCACCAACGCCGAGATCGTCCAGATATTCGGCATCACCGAGGCGAGCGCGGCGCTGTTCGGACGCCACCCCGAAGGTGCTGCGAGACCCCGGCATTCGATCGGTTGGCCGATCGCCGGCAACGAGTTCCGCCTCGTCGGCGGCGAGAGCCCGGACTTCGGCACCCTGCATGTACGGGGCCCGGGGCTTATGAACGGCTACCACAACAACCCGGCCGAAATGGCGAAGCGCGTTGTCGATGGCTGGTACGATACCGGCGACATTCTGCGCCGGGACGAAGAGGGATGGTATTATTTCGTCGGGCGCGGCGACGACATGTTCGTCTCGAGCGGGCACAACATCTATCCGAGCGAGGTCGAACTGATGCTCGAACGCCATCCCGAGATCGACCAGGCGCTGGTCGTGCCGGCTCCGGACGAGATCAAGTACACCATTCCCTATGCGTTCGTCGTGAAGCGGCCAGGCTCTGATCTGTCCGAAAACGACGTCAAGGAATACGCGCTCCAGAAAGGCCCGCCCTACCAGCATCCCCGCCGGGTCATCTTCCTCCCGGCCATGCCGATGACCGGGGTCGGCAAGATCGACCGCAGGAGCTTGACCTTGCGGGCGGCGGAACTGGCGAAATCGACGTAGGGAGCAACACGATGAGCGACGCGAAATACGGTCCCGCGGATATCCAGCAGATCGTCGACCGCAGCCCGTTCCTCAGCTGGCTGGGGCTGAAGGTACAAACTCTGGAAGACGATCAGATCGAGGTTCGCGCGACCTGGCGGCCCGAATGGGTCGCCAATCCGGTCCGGGGCCAGACGCAAGGCGGCATCATCGGCTCGCTGATCGACTTCGCTGCGAATTTCTCGATGTTCAGGACCACCGGGCGCCCGGTTCTGACGGTGGACCTGCGCATCGACTATCACCGCATGGCCAAGCAGGGGGACCTTATTGCCAAGGGTCGCGTCATCAAGCTCGGCAAGACGGTCTCGGCGGCCGAGGCGCATATATTCGACGGAGAAGGCAAACTCATCGCCAGCGGGCGGGGCACCTTCCTTACCGCGGACTCCTGACGCGCTGCATCGCGCAGCGCAAATCCAACACCCAGAGGTAGAAGATGCTGAACTATGATGTGGTCGTGGTCGGCGGCGGAAATGCTGCATTCTGCGCGGCCCTTGCGGCGCAAGAGAATGGAGCGAAAGTCGTCGTGCTCGAACGTGCGCCGGAGGCGGAGAACGGCGGCAACAGCCGATTCACGGCGGGGGCCATCCGCTTTGCCTACCGTGGCGTCGACGATCTTCGGGAGATCATGCCCGACCTGACTCAGGAAGAGATCGATCGCACCGACTTCGGAACGTACACGGAAGACCAGTTCTTCGACGACATGTTCCGCGTCACTCGGTATCGCACGGACCAGGTTTTGTGCGAGTTGCTGGTGAGGCGCAGCTTCGAAACCATGAAGTGGCTGCGCGGCAAGGGCGTCCGCTTCCAGCCTATTTATGGCCGCCAGGCGTTCAAGGTGGATGGCAAGTTCAAGTTCTGGGGCGGCTTGACGGTGGAGGCCTGGGGCGGCGGTCCGGGGCTGGTCGACAGCGAGACCGAGATCGCGAAA
The DNA here is from genome assembly GCA_030852655.1 of Pseudomonadota bacterium. Taxonomy (GTDB): domain Bacteria; phylum Pseudomonadota; class Alphaproteobacteria; order Rhizobiales; family Rhizobiaceae; genus Mesorhizobium_K. The sequence continues at coordinate 2,002 of JALYWP010000196.1, forward strand.
GCGAAGGGCATCGACATTCGCTACGGGTGCCGGGCGTTCGAGCTTCTCTACGACGGCCACCGCGTCACGGGAGCAAAAGTCAAGGAAGGCGGCAAGGTCCGGGAGATCGGCGCGAAATCCGTCGTCCTCGCCGCCGGCGGTTTCGAATCCGACCCCGAATTGCGGGCGCGATATCTCGGTCCGGGATGGGAACTGGCCCGCGTGCGCGGGACACGGTTCAACACCGGTGACGGCATCAGGATGGCGCAGGAGATCGGCGCCGCCTCGCACGGAAACTGGTCCGGCTGCCATGCCGTCGGCTGGGATTTCAACGCGCCGGAGTTCGGAGACCTGGCGGTCGGCGACGGCTTCCAGAAGCACTCCTACCCGTTCGGCATCATGGTCAATGCGAATGGGCGCCGCTTCGTCGACGAAGGCGCTGACTTCCGCAACTACACCTATGCCAAGTACGGGCGCGTGATCCTGGAGCAGCCGGGCAACTTCGCCTGGCAGATATTCGACCAGAAGGTGGTCCACCTGCTGCGCGACGAATACCGCATCAAGGAGGTCACCAAGGTCAGCGCCGATACGCTGGAGCAACTGGCGCCCAAGCTCGAAGGCGTCGATGCAGAGGCGTTCCTCGCCGAGATGCGCGAGTACAACGCCGCTGTGACCACCGACGTGCCGTTCAACCCGAACGTAAAGGACGGGCGCACCACGCGCGGCCTGGCCGTCAAGAAGTCGAACTGGGCGAACACCGTCGACGAAGGGCCTTTCCTGGCCTTCCAGGTGGGTTGCGGCATCACCTTCACCTTCGGCGGCGTCCGCGTCACCGAGAACGCACAGGTGGTCGACAAGGACATGGCACCGATCCCGGGCCTATATGCGGCCGGCGAGATGGTTGGCGGCATCTTCTACTTCAACTATCCCGGCGGCACGGGCCTGATGTCGGGTGCGGTGTTCGGCCGTATCGCCGGCACGAGCGCATCGCAGGCCAGCTGAGCGAGGTCATTCCGTTGTATGTCCATCAAGCCCTCTCCGGGGGCTTGATGGACATGTTCGCGCCTACGCATCCATGGACGGACTGCGGTTCGCCCTGTGATCCTCGCAGCCTCGACTGCATGACAGGAAGTTATTAATCCCGCGATATAATTTGTTTGTATCTGCTGTGAGGCGAACAATAATGCCAGGATAGCGCACACAGAGGTGCTGGCAAGAAAAGGAACATGTTGGGAAGCCGTTGGGTTTGCGAGACCGGCTTCAGTCGGCTAGGCCGCGGTTGACAGAAAAGCGGCGCGCGGGCTGCGCATCGAACCAAATTCACATCATATGGGAGTGTCATGATGTCCAAGATTTACTTTAGATCCTCCGCGCTTCGCGTGGCAGCGATCTCCGCGCTGACGCTGGGTGCGGCGTCTCTGCTTTCGCCTTCCGATGCCGTTGCGCAAGAGCAGTGCAGCGCCTTTTCCGGGAAGACGGTGGAACTCATCGTTCCGTTCAATGCCGGCGGCGGTTTCGACATTTACGGGCGGATGGTCGCCAAATATCTGGCGCCGGAACTCGGCGCCGCCAACGTGATCGTACTCAACCAGCCGGGAGCGGGCGGCCTGCTGGCTGCGAACCGCATGTTCCAGGCCAAGCCCGACGGTCTCCAGATCCAGCTCATGAACGCAAGTGGCATGCTCACCGCGGAACTGGGCGGTGCCGAGGGCGTCAACTTCAAGAGCGGCGAATTCTCGTGGATCGGTCGCGTTTCCGGCGAACCCGACGTCATCGCTGTCGGTCCGAACAGCGACATCAAGACCGTCGATGACCTCAAGGCCAAGTCGGCCGCCGGGCAAGTCCGCATCGGATCGTCGGGCGTGGGCGACGTCGACTATATCGAAGCTCAGATTCTGACCAAGATATTCGGCCTGAACTCGAACATCATCACCGGCTTCAGCTCCGCTCCCGAGGTTTACGCCTCGCTCGGACGCGGTGAACTCGACGTGTTCACCTCCTCGTTGAGCGCCGGCCAGCAGGCCAAGATTGCCGAACTGGCGACGCTCAAGTGGCTGATGACGACCGAAGCCGATCCGGACGTGCCGGACATCGAGCCGATCGCAGCCCACATCGACGCGCAATACCTCCCGCTGGTGAAAGCGCACACCGCGCTCGTCGCGAGCGGTCGCGCGCTTGCTGCACCGCCGAAGATGGACGAGGCGACGCTGAAGTGCCTGCGCGACAGCTTCGACCGTACAGTGAAGAACCCGGCGCTACTCGAGGAAGCCGAGAAACTCGGCCGGCCGGTGGATGCGATCGACGGTGCGGAGATGCAGGAAATCATGAGCACGCTGACCAGCAACCCGCCGGCGGAGTATGTCGAGTTGCTCAAGGCCTCCTATACCGCCCAGTAGCTCAAAGCTCCGTTCGGTCGGCACAAGTCGCCCAACGGACCCGATCGGTTCGAAAGCCGCCTCCCTCGGGAGGCGGTTTTCTTTTGATGCGGAACATTGAGCAGTCCCGCCCACGAGGCAACCAAAGGTTGTGGCTAGCCGAATTCTTGCAAGCCGTGGATGCACGCCCGCGATCGGTCGGCTGCCGCAGGGACAGTTCGCTAAGGCTAGGCCAACACGTCCTCGCCGATCTCGCCTACGGTTCGGCAGCCGACATAGGCCATCGTCTTCTCGAACTCGGTGCGCAACAGCTTCAATGCCAGGTCGCTGCCGGCCTGGCCTCCGGCCGCAACGCCGTAGAGCGGCGCGCGGCCGACCATCACGGCCTGCGCACCCAGGGCCAGCGCCTTGACGAGGTCGCTGCCCCTGCGGATGCCGCTGTCAAGCATGATCGTCGTGCCTCCGCCGACGGCCTTGACCACCGCGGGCAGCGCATCGAGCGATGCGCAGGCACTGTCCATGTTGCGGCCGCCATGGTTGGAGACCACGATGCCGTCGGCCCCGTATTCCACAGCCCTTTCCGCATCGTCGGGTCGGATGATTCCCTTGACGATCAGCGTCTCAGGCCAGACGTCGCGAAGCCGCCGCAGATCTTCCCACTCCATCGTCTCGTTGCGGATGACGTCGCGTTCCATCGGGTTCTTCAGGATCGTAGCGCGGTAGTCGTCTGGAAAATTCTCGTTGCGCGGCATCGCGCCGTACTTCACGACATGGCGGCCGAGCACGCTCAGCAGCCAGCGCGGATGCAGGGCGACGTCCCGGGCGGCCCTGGGGTTCAGCTTGAATGGCGTGATGAAGCCGTTCCGCTTGTTGTGTTCGCGGTTCGCGCCAAGCGCGAAGTCGACGGTCACCACCAGCGAACGGAAGCCTGCGCTGCGCGCGCGCTTGACCAACTGGAAGGATTTCGCGCGGTCAGCCCACATATAGACCTGGAACCAGCATTCCGCACCGGATTCCCCGACAATCCGTTCCATCGCAGTCGTGGCGCCGGTCGCGAGCGTGAACGGGATTTTCGCGGCGGCGGCCGATCGCGCCACCGCCATCTCGCCCTCGAACCAGCAAAGCCCGGCCAGTCCGGTTGGTGCGATGACGAGCGGCAGGCCGATGGGCTTGCCGAACAGGACGGTTCCCAATTCGCGTCCCTTCAGAGGCACCATGACGCGGTTGAGCAGCTTGCGGCGCTCGAAGGCATCGCGGTTCTCCTGAAGCGCCACCTGGTCCTCGGTGCCCTTGTCCAGATAGTCGAAGACACCACGGGGAAGTCGCCGGCGCGCCGCCTCGCGCAGATCGGCTATGTTGAGACAATTGCTGAGCTGCATCCACCCTCCCCGGCCACTCCGCAATCTGCGGAGTCGCTATCGGTGAGACAAACGAATAAAAGCGTTAGATTTATCGCCTGTGACTCAGCGAAGAGACCGGCTACGCGAGAGCCGCTACCCTTCCTGCCGGAGCATTTCGGCACGCCTGACAGCGTGGCCATTTGCGGACGAGGCGCCGGCAGAACGAACCTACTTGTCTCACTTGAATTTTAGGTTGGAATCTTCTCCATCGCGGGATTGGCGAGCCCGACCTCGATCGGCGCGCCGTCCTTGGTAACGACGGTACGCTTGTATTCGGGCGCGACGAGGCCGGCCGACACTATGAGCTTGGCGGCGTCCTCGATCGTCATGTCGAGGAGCACGATCTCCGAGCGATAGACATACATCAGGAAACCGGTGGTCGGGTTCGGAGTGCAGGGCATGAAGACGGCGACCAGCGGATCGCCCTCCTTGTCCAGCTTGGCGTTGATCTCGGTCTCCTTCTCGTTGGCGACGAAGACCAGCGACCAGACGCCCTTGCGGGGATATTCGACAAGGCCGACTTGCCTGAACATGTCGTTCTTGTTGGAGAGCACCGTTTCGAAAATCTGCTTCAACGCTTTGTAGACGCCGCGTACCAGCGGCATCCGGCCGAGCAGGCGTTCGCCGACCGACACGATCGACCGGCCGACGATGTTGGCCGCCAGGAAGCCGATCATGGTGATGACGAAGATCGCGACCAGAAGGCCGAATCCCGGAAGGGCGAAAGGCAGATAGGTGTCGGGGCTGTAGGCTGCCGGTATGTAGGGCTTCACCCAGGAATCGATCCAGCCGATGAAGGACCAGACGATGTAGACGGTGATCGCCAGCGGCGCGGCAATGATGAAGCCGGCCAGGAAATAGTTCCTGAGCCGGGTCATGCCGGACATCACGCCTGGAGATTCGGACATCGACCACCGCCTCGTTGCATCGCAAGCGTAGCGAAGCGGCGCAGGCTTTGGAACACCGAAGTTGGCCTACTCGACCGTGACCGACTTCGCCAGATTGCGCGGTTGGTCGACGTCGGTGCCCATGAAGACCGCCGTATAGTAGGCGAGCAACTGGATCGGCAGGGCGTAGACGATCGGCGCGATGAATTCCGGCACGTCCGGAAGCACGATCGTTTCCAACGTCTTCACCGTGGCGTTGGCGGCGCCCTTTTTGTCGGTGATCAGGATGATCTTGCCGCCGCGCGCCGCGACCTCCTGCATGTTGGAAACGGTCTTGTCGAAGATGCGGTCGTGCGGCGCGATCACGATGACCGGCATCTTCTCGTCGATCAGCGCGATCGGGCCATGCTTCAGCTCGCCTGCCGCATAACCTTCCGCGTGTATATAGCTGATTTCCTTCAGCTTAAGCGCGCCTTCCATGGCCAGCGGAAAATTGGTGTCGCGGCCGAGATAGAGCACATGCTTGTAATGCGAGAGTTCTCGCGCGACCTTCTCGATCTGGCCTTCCAGCTTCAGCACCTGGGTGGCGTAGCGCGGCGTCTCGGAGAGGTTGCGCACCATCGCCCTCTCCTCCTCAGCGGAGATCGTGCCGCGGGCCGCCGCGGCGCGCACCGCAAGCGTCGCCAGCACGGAAAGCTGGCAGGTGAAGGCCTTGGTCGAGGCGACGCCGATCTCGGGACCGGCCAGCGTGGGCAGGACGACATCCGCCTCGCGCGCGATGGTGGATTCGCGGACATTGACGATGGCGCCGATCGGCACGCCGGCCTTCTGGCAGTAACGCAGCGAGGCGAGCGTATCGGCCGTCTCGCCCGACTGCGAGACGAAGAAGGCGGCGCTCTGTTTCGAGATCGGCATCTCGCGATAGCGGAATTCGGAGGCGATATCGATGTCGACCGGCAGGCGCGCGTAACGCTCGAACCAGTACTTGCTGATCAGGCCGGCGAGATATGCCGTACCGCAGGCCGAGATGGCGATGCGGTCGAGTTTGGCAAAATCGAAAGGCAGGTCCAGCGGCCTCGACGCACCCTGGGTGAAATCGAGATAGTGCGCCAAGGTATGGCCGATCACCTCCGGCTGCTCATGGATCTCCTTTTCCATGAAATGCCGGTGGTTGCCCTTGTCCACCATGAAGGCCGTGCCGAGCGACTGCTGGCGCTTGCGCTCGACCTGCTTGCCCTGCATGTCGAAGATAGCGATCCCGTCGCGGCGCACCACCGCCCAGTCGCCATCCTCGAGATAGGTGATCGAGTTGGTGAAGGGTGCCAGCGCAATCGCGTCCGAGCCCAGGAACATCTCGCCTTCACCGTGACCGACCGCGAGCGGCGGACCGTTGCGGGCCCCGACGATGAGGTCTTCGTCGCCGGTGAACATGATGGCCAGCGCGAAGGCGCCCTGCAGCCGCTTCAGCGCGTTGTGAGCCGCTTCCGTCGGCTTGACGCCACGGGCGAGTTCGCGGGCAACGAGATGGGCGACCACTTCCGTGTCGGTCTGCGAAGCGAATTCGTAGCCGTCGCGCTGCAACTCGTCACGCAACTCGGAAAAGTTCTCGATGATGCCGTTGTGGACGATGGCGACACCGTTGGAAAAATGCGGGTGGGCGTTGGTCTCGTTGGGCACGCCGTGGGTCGCCCAGCGCGTGTGGCCGATGCCGATCGTGCCGTCCAGCGGCTGGTCCTTCAGCCGGCGTTCGAGGTTGACGAGCTTGCCTTCGGCGCGGCGGCGCGAAAGCTCCCCGCGCTCGATCGTGGCGACGCCCGCCGAGTCATAGCCTCGGTATTCGAGGCGCTTGAGCGCATCGACGATGAGCGGCGCAACCGGCGCGTTGCCGACGATCCCAACGATTCCGCACATGCCGCCCCGCCCCCATTTCGGCGCATTTCCGCCGGTTCCGTCCGTCAGCGGCTATTTACGGAGAGCCCCGACGTTGCGGAAGTCAATTTGCGTTTCGTTCCGTTTCAGGCCGATTTCTGGCACGGCGGCATTGAGATCGCGTTACCGGGATCAAATCATTTCTTCTTGGCCGCAGCAGCGGCAAAACGTTCGCGCAACTCCTTGCCCTTGCCGGGAATCGTCTTCTGGCGGGCGCGGCCGAAAGCCAGAGCGTCGGACTCGACGCTCTCGGTGATGACGCTGCCCGAGGCAACATAGGCACCGTCGCCGAGCGTGACCGGCGCGACCAGCGAGGAGTTCGAGCCGACGAAGGCGCCGGCGCCGATGTCGGTGAAATGTTTGCCGAAGCCGTCATAGTTGCAGGTGATGGTGCCGGCACCGATATTCGCGCCGGCGCCGACGCGGGCATCGCCGATATAGGTCAGGTGGTTGACCTTGGCGGCCTTCTCCACGACTGCCTTCTTCACCTCGCAGAAATTGCCCACCTTGGCCTTTTCATGCAGATCCGCGCCGGGCCGGAGCCGCGCGAAGGGCCCGACCTCGGCACCGGTCGCGACCGTCGCGCCCTCGATGTGGCTGAAGGCGTGGATGGTAGCGCCCGCCGCGATCCTGACGCCAGGGCCGAACCAGACGTTTGGTTCCACCAGCGTATCGGGACCAATCTCTGTGTCATGCGAAAAATGCACGGTTTCGGGCGCGATCAGCGTCACCCCGTCGAGCATCGCGGCGCGCCGGCGGCGGCGCTGCCAGATGGCTTCGGCCTCGGCGAGTTCTGCGCGGTTGTTGATGCCGAGCACGCTTTCGGCGCTGGCCTCGGTCGCAACCACATCGAGACCCAGCGCGTGGGCGATCTCGACGATGTCGGTGAGATAATATTCGCCCTTGGCGTTGCTGTTTCCGACCGCGTCCAGAAGGGCGAGCGCATGGCTGCCGGAAATCGCCATCAAGCCGCCATTGCAGAAGCCGATCTTGCGTTCCGCTTCGGACGCGTCCTTGTCCTCGCGGATGGCGACGAGCTTGCCGCCCGTCTCGATCAGCCGGCCATAGCCGGCGGGGCTGGCCGGGCGGAATCCCACCACGGCGACGGACGCGCCTTTGGCGAGCATTTGCCGTGCGGTGAGCAGCGGCTCGGCTTCGATGAGAGGCGTGTCGCCGAACATGACGAGGATGTCGTCATAGGCGCGGGCGATGGCGTTGCGGGCCGCGAGAACGGCATGCGCCGTACCGAGCCGCTCTTCCTGGACGAATATCTCCGGCGCCGGGTCGAGGCGGGTAGCAGCCTTGCGTACCGCGTCTGCGCCATGGCCGACAACCAGCGCGACATCGCTGCCCCCGGCGGCCTTCGCCGCTTTCGCAACATGCGCGACCATCGGCAGGCCGGCGATCTCGTGCAGCACTTTCGGTCTGGCGCTCTTCATGCGCGTTCCCTCACCGGCGGCGAGGATGATCGACAGGCAGCTTCTCTGGGTCATGGGCTGAAAACCGTTGGCGGGAATCGAGGACGTCAAGATAGGCGCGGGCGCCATGCTGCGCCAATGCGGTTAAAATCGGGTATGGTGGCCGAGCTGCTGATTCAGCGGGTCTGCAATCAACCCAGCCTTGCCAGGCCCGGAAAGGCCTCCAGCAACCAATATGATGCCGTCTGGATGCCGCCGGTGAGGAAAAGCACGCCGGCGACGACGAGCAGCGCGCCGATCGCTTTCTCCACCCGACCGAGATGGATTCTGAACTTCTGCAGGAAGCGCATGAAGGCGCCGGAAAAGAGCGCGGCGATCAGGAACGGGATGCCGAGGCCGAGAGAGTAGGCGAAAAGCAGAAGCGCCCCCTCGCCCACCGTCTCGCGGCCGCCGGCTAGCGTCAGGATCGGTCCCAGCACCGGGCCGATGCAGGGCGTCCAGCCGAAGGCGAAGGCGAGGCCCATGACGTAGGCGGCGACGGCGCTGGCGGGCTTGCCCTGCGACTGGAAGCGGGCTTCGCGCGACAGAAGCGGGATGCGGATGACGCCGAGGAAGTTCAGCCCCATCAGGATGATGAGCACGCCAGCGGCCATTGCCAGCGGTTCCTGCCATACGCGCAGCAGCCGGCCGATCGTCGAGGCGCCGGCGCCGAGCGCGACGAAGACGGTGGTGAAGCCGAGAACGAAGGCGAGCGAGGAGATGATGAGTGCCGCGCGCG
>JALYWP010000212.1 GCA_030852655.1 Pseudomonadota bacterium
GACCGCCGCCAGGGCATCGTCCACATCATCGGCCCCGAGCAGGGTTTTACGCTCCCCGGCATGACGATCGTCTGCGGCGACAGCCACACCTCGACGCACGGCGCCTTCGGCGCGCTGGCGCACGGCATCGGCACGTCGGAGGTCGAGCATGTGCTCGCCACCCAGACGCTGATCCAGAAGAAGGCCAAGAACATGCTGGTGCGCGTCGACGGCCAACTGCCGGAGGGCGTCACCGCAAAGGACATCATCCTCGCTATCATCGGTGAGATCGGCACGGCAGGCGGCACCGGTTACGTCATCGAATATGCAGGCGAGGCGATACGCTCCCTCTCCATGGAAGGCCGCATGACGATCTGCAACATGTCGATCGAAGGCGGCGCGCGGGCAGGCCTGATCGCGCCGGACGAGACGACCTTCGCCTATGTCAAGGACAAGCCGCGCGCGCCGAAGGGCACGGCGTGGGACATGGCGATGGACTACTGGAAGACGCTGAAGACCGACGAAGGTGCGCATTTCGACAAGGTCGTGGTGCTCGACGCAGCCAAGCTGCCGCCGATCGTCACCTGGGGCTCCTCGCCCGAGGATGTCGTCTCGGTGCTCGGCGCGGTGCCCGATCCCGAAGAGATCGCGGACGAAAACAAACGCAACTCCAAGAAGCGCGCGCTCGATTATATGGGCCTTGAGCCAGGCACGAAAATAACCGACATCGCGCTCGACCGCGTCTTCATCGGCTCCTGCACCAATGGCCGCATCGAGGATCTGCGCGCCGTCGCCAAGGTGGTCGAGGGCAGGAAAGTCGCGGCGACCGTCGACGCGATGATCGTGCCTGGGTCCGGGCTGGTGAAGGAGCAGGCTGAGAAAGAGGGTCTCGACAAGATCTTCATCGAGGCGGGTTTCGACTGGCGCGAGCCGGGCTGCTCGATGTGCCTTGCCATGAACGACGACCGGTTGAAGCCGCATGAGCGCTGCGCCTCGACCTCGAACCGCAACTTCGAAGGGCGCCAGGGCTTCAAGGGCCGCACACATCTTGTGTCGCCGGCGATGGCGGCGGCGGCGGCGATCGCCGGGCACTTCGTCGACATTCGCGACTGGAACTGAAGCCGGCTAACAACAGCTCTGAATGATGGTGCCCGGATGCGAATCCGGGCGCCGCTTTCCTGTGTGTTTCAGTCGGGGCGACGGATGAACTGGTGGTAGTTCTCGCGACGGCCGGGGACCTCCTCCTCCACCGCCAGCGCCAGCCTGTGTTCGTCGAACACCTTGAACCACTCCTCCCATTCGACGAGCTCGTAACCGCCGGCATTGGTCGGCCGGTCGGCGCGGTCCTGGTCCTGGTAGGCCACCTGGTCGAAGACCAGCCGCAACATGGGTTGGGTGCCGCCGGCGGGCGAGATGTCAACGATTGCGGGGAAGCCCGAACGGGCAGCCGCCCAGTCGCGGATCGCCTGATGGTCGGTGATGAGGATGGTGTCGGCCATCTGAGTCTCCTTTGCGGTTGCGGGAACGTCCGACTGCGGACGAGGTTCCGCCCTGTCTTGTTTCAAATAGGGCAGCGTGCCTTAACGGTATCTTCGTGCCTCGCCGCTAGCCTGCTTCGAACCGCATTGGGGGCGGCGGGTTCTTGGACAACGCACTTTTCATCTCGCTGCTGAATCCGGCGATCGCGCTGACGCTCGCAACCGCCTTTCTGCTGCTTTGGTTCTATCGGCTGCAGCGAACCTATCTCCTCATGCTGGTGGTCGCCTATTCCGGCTCGGCCATAGGCTTCCTGCTGCAGCATTTCATGCTGCCCGTCGGATTGCCCGTGACCAGGCTGCTCTCGGCCATCTCGTTCACCATCTCCGCATTGAGCCTTTCGGCCGCCGTCGTCGGTCGTTACGGCCGCCCGGTTCCCTGGCGCGGGCTCGGCATCTTCGCATTTGGCGGGCTTGCCGCTTTCGCATGGTTCATGTTCGTCCAGCCCGACCTGACCTGGCGGGTCCTGGCGATGAATTTCGGCTTCGGCGGTGTCAGCCTCATCGTGGCGGCCGAGGTCAGGGCGGTGCCTAACCGGGGGCCGGTCGAACGCCTGCTGATCGTGCTCGCGGCGCTTTGCGGCGTGAATTTCATCGTCCGGACGCTGATGATCGTGGCGCTCCACGGGCCCTACACGAGCTATGACGGGTTCTACACCTCGGCCTACTGGACGACGGCGCTGCTCTCGCATGCCGTGCTGTCCCTTTTAATTGCGCTCAGCCTGTTCACCGCCGAGGCGCTCGATCTTTTCAAGACGCTGCGTTCGGAATCGGTGACCGATCCGCTTTCGGACCTGCTCAACCGGCGCGGCTTCGAGGCGAAGGCCTCCGCCTTGCTCGAAACCTGCTCGCGGATGAGCCTTCCGGCGGCGCTGGTCGTGGCCGACCTCGACCGGTTCAAGGCGTTGAACGATCGCCATGGGCATGCGGCCGGCGACCGGGTCATCGCCGAGTTCGCGGCGCGGCTGCGGATGGCAGCCGGTTCACGCGCGATTGCCGGGAGGTTGGGCGGCGAGGAGTTCGCCGTGTTGCTGCCGATGGCCGACCTGGCCGCCGCCCGGCTGTTCGCCGAAGCGGTCCGCGCGGTCTTCTCCAATGCGCCCGTGGACGGGCTTCCGCAGGAGATCAGGGTGACGGCAAGTTTCGGCATTGCCGCCCACTCAGGTCGCGAGAGCCTTGCCGAACTCTCGGACCGCGCCGACGAAGCGCTCTACCATGCCAAGAGGGGAGGGCGCGACGGCGTGCGCGTGTCCTATCAAAGAACTCCGGAACCGCTTGCATCGGACGGACTTCTCCGCACAGTTTTCAACTGACGAATCGTCGCCCGCAGCGCGCAGCCACAATCGTTAACCCCTTCTTGTCCGCTGCGTTCTAAAAAAGGCCCAGGAAAACACAATCGGCACCATGGCAGGCGCAGAGTTCATCCTCGCTATCAATCTTTGCGTCGCGGGACTGTTTGCTGCAGCCTTCCTCGCCATCGCGGCCTATGACCGCAGATGCGAATCCGCGCGCTGGTTCGCGGCCGGCTACATCGTCGGCATGGCGAATTTCCTGTTCGAATTCGCCATCGCCACCTTTCGCACGTCGATCGTGCTGGTGCTCGCCTCCTACGCCGCTTTCCTGGCCGCGCTCGCCGTGTTCAATGTCGGCATCGCGCGCAAATATTCCGTACCCGTGCCCTGGACGATCGTGGCGATCGTCTTCGTCGCGTCCGTCGTCAGCTGCTATCTGATCCAGGCCATGCCGCGGGAGTCCTTCACGCGGATGCTGCTTTATCAACTGCCCTATTTCACCATGCAGGCGATCGCTGTCGCGCTGGTCGCCCGCGCGAAGCGGCGCAGTGCCCTCGACAACGTGCTCATGGGCCTTCTCGCTGCAAGCGCGTTGCAATTCCTGTCGAAGCCGTTCCTGTTCGGGGCATTCGGTGGTACGGGCGACAGCCCCGATCAATATCTGACGACCAGCTACGCGCTGTTCTCGCAATCGATGGGCACGATATTCGCGATTGCCGTGGCGCTGATGCTGCTCGTCATCCTGGTGCGCGACGTGCTGACCGAAGCCAACACGCGATCCGAGACCGACATGCTGTCGGGCTTGCTCAACCGCGGCGGGTTCGAGGTTCGTGCGACTGCAGTGCTCGAGGAGGCGGCCAGGCTTGGCGTGCCGGTCTCGCTGGTTATCTCCGACCTCGACCATTTCAAGTCGATCAATGACAATTTCGGGCATGCCGTCGGCGACAGGGTCATCGTCAGCTTCGCGCGCTTCCTGCGCGCCACCCTTGCGGACCAGCATGTCGCGGCGCGCATAGGCGGCGAGGAATTCGCGATCATCCTGCCGGGCGCCAATCTGGTTTCCGCCCGGCTGTTCGCGGAGGGCGCCAGGAACGCCTTCGCGTCGTTGACGGTCGAAGGCATGCCGGCGACGAAGCGCTTTACCGCGAGCTTCGGCGTCGCGGAGGCGGTCAGCGGAGAGACCATCGGCGAGTTGACCGCGCGCGCGGACAAGGCGCTTTATCTGGCCAAGAACAGCGGCCGCGACTGCGTAAAGATCGCGCCGAGACCGGGCGGGCGCAGGGCGGGCGACGACCGCGGCGCCGCCATCAGCCTGGTTTGAGCCCCTGCTTCAGCGCCGGGGCTGACGGTGAACCGGTTTCTGCCTTCCGGGCGGTGGCGACCGGCGCGGTGACCAGCCGGTACCTCATCATTTCCTCGGGTGAAAGATAGTAAAGCGCCTGCGGCGGCGTATCGAGCGCATGCAGCCACAGCGCCGGGTCGACGCCCATGTCGATCAGATGACGCGAAATGCGCGCCGTCGTCGCCTGCGCGTCCGACATCGCCTGGGCCGGCGGGGTGGTCGTCTGCAGCGCGGCGTAGAACTGGTGTACGCCGACGGCGGCCTTTGCGCCTACGGTCCGCGTCAGGCCGCCGGCAAAGAAAAGTGGGCAGGACGAGGCGCAGACGGCGCCGTCGGCCACTTCCGTCGCGATGTCTTTCTCGCGTAGGATCCTTGCCATTGCCATGGCGTCGTCGAGCGCGCCGCCCGGCGAGTCCAGTGTGACGGTTTTCACATATTCTCCGCGCGCCTCGATCTCGGCGGCGAAACGTGCGGCGGAGCCTGGGTCGATGCTGCCCGCGGCAGCAAGCACACCGCCGGCACCTAGCGTGAAAGTCATCGGCCGACCGAGAATATCCTCGCTCGTGGTGACGAAACGGCGCGGATCGTCGGGCGGAATTGGGGTGTTGGTCTCAATCACCGGCGGCAGGATTGGGCCCGCCGGCGCGGCCGGCAGGGCTGTCTCTTGCGTCCACCAGCCATTGTCGCGCGAGAGGTCGTTGAGGTCGAGCGCCAGCACGCCGATCGTGCCGAGAAGCATGCCGCGGAAGGCCCAGCGCACGACCTCGCCATCGTCGAAGCGCGACAGATAGCGCATGACGAAATTGCGCCGGCGCGGTGCGGTGCCGGGCAGGGACGAGGCGCCGTCCGGGCCGGCCCCGCTCACAGATCGCTCCGTTTACGTTCGCCGAGCGCCAGCGGCGTGACATTCTCGGCCGCCGGGCGCAATTCCGGAGGAGGAGGCTCGGCGGACGCCGACGCCGGCTGCTCCTCGACAGCGGCCAGCCTGGCCGCAGCCTGGCGCCTGGCGAGCAGCGATTCATGCAGGTCGAGCGAACGCATCATGTCACCGGCGGTGATGCGGTCGGCTTCCTCGATCTCGTCCTCACCGCGGCGCATCGCCGCGTGCACCACACACATCACGCCGACCAGCACGGCCGGCAGAAGATCGATCGAGATCGCCCCGGCCCAACTGGGGATGAAGTCTGCGGCGTAGCGGATGACGGCTTCGGCCGATGTCAGCGGTACGTAGCGGCGCTCGGGCACTCTGGGCTGCGCGAGAATTTCGCCTGCGGCATCCGACAGCGCTTTGGACTGCGCCTCCACCGATGTGCGGATCGTCGCCATGATTTGGTCCTGGCGGCCGGCGAGGTCGCCCGTCGAACCGTCGGCGATAGGCGCGATGAAACCGACCGAGAGGTCGGCGGCGGCGCGCATCACCGAGGGCGCGATCGAAGTCTGCTCGAGCGCTGCGATGACGCCTGTCAGCTTGACCGCCTCGGCGGCGAACTCGTCGGACCGCTGTGCGATCGGACCGGGCGCGGAAACCAGCGCGCGCATGGCGGCGAGATGCATCTGGCCTTCTGCGAAACCGTTCTGCACCGTCTCGCGCGAGGCTTCGATGGTCGCCGCGAGCTCGTTCATCTGCGCCGACATCTGGGTGAGCAACTGGACGACGCTGCCCGAGCCGGAAGTGCCGGTGAGTGCCCCGGAATCCTGCTCGTCGGCGGCAAGCCTGGCGAAGCGCTCCGAGGCACGCTGGATGTCGGGCAGCAGCGATAGCGCGCCGAGCGCGTTGCCATGCGCCTGGTCCAGGTCGGCGGTATAGTCCTCGAGCGTCACCGCCAGATGCTGCTCGACCGCAGCCGATCCGGCGAGGGCCGCGGCGTTCAGCCAGGACGACATGGCGACGATCATGGCGCAGCCGACCGCCATGATGGCGACCAGCGACAGGCGCGAGCCGCCGTCGCGCATCTCCGGCAGGAAGCGGATCATGTAGATCCAGAAGCCGTACATGACGACCGAGACCGAGACCGAATAGATGATCGCGGCAAAGAAGACGATCGTTGCCGAGCCGTCGAGCAGCGAACGGACGCCGAGATAGGTGTAGACGCCGCTGCCCAGTGCGAGCGTCGCCAGGACGAAACGGGTCATCGTTTCGAGCGAGGCAACGTGCTCTTTCAGGCGGCGTGACTGGACGGCGCGGCTCATAGTTCGTCTAACCTCATCGTGCCTCCGCCGCCAACGGGATGCAGGAACGTGACCAAATCAGGGTTGCACACGCCTGAGCGCCGCGCCCGGCGCTGCACGCTCGTTGATGCCGCACCCTTTGCCGGGGAGATCCGGCAGTTCACCATCCTCCAGCCCGTACATGTAGCTGCGGCCCTTGAGCAGCACCGCCGGCTTCCAGCATTCGTACGGCACGGCGTCGTCGTCGAGATAGACGACATCCTCCGGGCTTCCGCCCTGCTCATAGTCGGAGAGTTCCCTTGCGAGATATCCCTGACCGACGACGATCCTCTTGTAGCCGCTGCGGCTGTGGACGACGAGATTGCCGAAGCTGTCGGCGTAGATGCGGTCGCGGTTGGTGCCGCCGCCGGCATAAGCCGTTGCGACAAATCCGGTCACCATCAGGGCGGCGGCGAACGGCAGGAAGCTAAGTCCACTCAGTCTCGAACGCATGGCGCGTCATCCTTCGTGCGGGTCGGGGCAGATCGCCCCTCGCCTCCTCGCCGGACAAATTAACCTTTTCTTAAGCTTTGTTAATAGCGAAAGACCGCGCGCCTGCCGCAGCTTCCAAAAACATGGTTAATATCAACAGTCGCCGAGGCCGGGACACGCGGTTTGCAGCGCTCGCATCGACTGATTCGACACGGCGCAAGCGGTTTGCTGCGCCGCAGCACACCCGCCGGGCTGTTCAATCGATTAAAGCCGGCCGGCCATGCCGGCAGGCGAGGCATCGTGACTAAATATGCGTCCCGAAATGGTTTTCGGACTTTGACGCGGTGCAAAAAGAGTTTTAGGGAAACGGGCAAGCAACGCCGCTTGCCGCGCGCCCATCATGTTCATCCCGAAGGGCAGCGACAGGCGCCTATCTGGGGGAGCCATGAGCAAGGCCACAGCCACCCGAGCAAGACCCCTTTCGCCACATCTCACGGTCTATCGGTGGCCCATCACGATGACGATGTCGATCCTGCACAGGATCACGGGCGGTGCGCTCTATGTCGGCACGCTGCTGGTCGCCTGGTGGCTGATCGCGGCGGCGATGTCGGAAGAGCATTTCGCCTTCGTCGACTGGCTGATCGGCTCCTGGTTCGGTCTGCTGGTGCTGTTCGGCTATAGCTGGGCGCTTTTCCACCACATGCTGGGCGGCGTCAGGCATCTGATCTGGGATACCGGCGCGGCGATGGAGAAGCAGACCGCATCGAAGCTCGGCTGGGCGACGATCATCGGCTCCGTCCTGCTGACCGCCGCCGTCTGGCTCTTTTATTTCCTGGTCCGGTGAGGCGGTTATGCACGATATGAGAACGCCACTCGGCAAGGTTCGCGGCCTCGGCGCGGCGCGCGAGGGAACCGGCAGTTTCTGGCGGATTCGCGTGACCTCGGTGGCGCTGATACCGCTCTCGATGTTCGTCGTCGG
>JALYWP010000168.1 GCA_030852655.1 Pseudomonadota bacterium
GGCACATGGCCTTCGCGGGCGGCGACGTGCTGCGCGTGATCGACAAGCACCATAGGCGCATCAGCCATGTCCATGTGAAGGACGTTCGCATGGACGTCATCAACCATCTCGACTGGAAAAAACAGTCCTTCCTGGACGCGGTGGCGCTCGGGGCCTTCACGGTGCCGGGCGACGGCTCGCTCGACTTCGGCAAGATCGTGCAGAAATTCGCCGATCATGGATATGAGGGCTGGTTCGTGGTCGAGGCCGAACAGGATCCGAGGAAGAACCCGCCGCTCAGGATGGCCGAGGTCGGCCACAAGGAATTGATGCGCGTGATGACCGCTGCAGGCTATACGGTCGAGACGCAGGGTTTTCCCGCCACCTGAAAGGCTGATCCGATTTGAAAGACCACGAGCATCCCTTCTTCCGGCCGCTATGGCGGCGCGTCGCCGTCGTCGTCGTCTGCGCGGCATGGTCGATCTTCGAATTCGCCACCGGCGCCAATTTCTGGGGCATGATCGCCGCCGCGTTCACCGCCTATGCGGCCTGGCAGTTCTTCTATCTCTACAAGCCGGTCGACCCCGCCGCCGCGCCGCCGGAAACGAAGGAATAGCATCATGTCGAAGCTGCTGGTGAAGAGACAAGCCGGCGACGGCCGCGTCGCGCATGTCACGCCGGAAAGTGCCGGCTGGACCTATGTCGGCTTCGATCTCCACCGGCTGACGGCGGGCGACACGGTCTCCGAAAACACCGTGGGACGAGAGGTCTGCCTCGTGCTCGTATCCGGCAAGGCGAAGGTCACGGCCGGCGGCAGGGATTTCGGGCTGATCGGCGAGCGCATGAGCCCGTTCGAGGGCAAGCCATGGTCCGTCTATGTACCGCAGGACTCCGAATGGACGCTCGCCGCCGACACCGATGTCGAGCTTGCCGTCTGCTCCGCGCCGGGTCTCGGCGGCGGCCTGCCGGCGCGCCTCATCGCGCCCGACGATCTCGGCCAGGAGGTCCGCGGCAAGGGCACCAACACGCGCTACGTCACCAATGTTCTGCCCGAGGGCCAGCCGGCCGATTCGCTGCTCGTGGTGGAAGTGATCACGCCGGGCGGCCACACGTCGAGCTACCCGCCACACAAGCACGACCGCGACGACGTGCCCCGCGAATCCTATCTCGAGGAGACCTACTACCACCGGCTCAACCCGCCGCAGGGTTTTGCCTTCCAGCGCGTCTATACGGACGCGGACTCCAGCGGCAAGCGCGAGCTGAACGAAGTGATGGCGGTTGAGGACGGCGACGTGGTGCTGGTGCCGAAGGGCTATCACCCCTGTGCCGCCTGCCACGGCTACGACCTCTACTATCTCAATGTCATGGCCGGCCCGAAGCGCACCTGGAAATTCCACAACTCGCCCGAGCACGAGTGGTTGATGAAGGCCTGATCGCGGCCGGCAGCACCTTCTCCGCGGCGCCGGAATGACGATGATCTGAAAACGAAACCGTGAACAGATATGCCATCGCATTCGCGCTGCCGGCTGTCATCGCTGTTTGCGGACAGGCTTGGCGTGGATCGCCCTACCCAGGTTGTCATTGCGGAACGCTTGTTGTACGATCGTTCAACAAGAATTTGCGATGCTCTCCATGGCCTGCAATCCACGGTACGATGTCCTGTTCGAGCCAGTCGGGATCGGTCCTGTCACGGCGCCGAACAGATTTTATCAGGTGCCGCATGCGAGCGGCATGACCAACGCGCTGCCGCGCGTCCGTGCCGCTTTCCGCGAGGCCAAGGCGGAGGGCGGCTGGGGCGTGATCTGCACCGGCGCCTGCTCGATCGACCCGACTTCCGACGACGCGCCGCTGCCCTTCGCGACGATGTGGGACGACAACGACATACGCGCCCATGCGCTGATGACGGAAGCGGTGCACCGGCATGGTTCGCTGGCCGGCGTCGAGCTCTGGCATGGCGGCGCCTCGGTGATGAACCGCGCCAGCCGGCTGCCGCCACTGTCGCCGTCGGGCATTCCCTGGATGGCCACGCATATCGGATTCATGGGCAATCAGCGCCCCAGGACAATGGACAAGTCCGACATACGCGACGTGCTGAAATGGCAGGCCGAGGGCGCGCGCAAGGCCCGCACGGCCGGCTTCGACGTGGTCTACGTCTACGCCGGCATGGGCTATCTCGGCTACGAGTTCCTGTTGCCCGAATACAATCACCGGACCGACGAATATGGCGGCGGCATCGAGAACCGCGTGCGTTTCGTGCGCGAGATGATCGAGGTGACCAGGGACGCCGTGGGCAAGGATTGCGGCGTGGCGCTGCGCGTCAGCCTCGAGGAGCTGCGCGGCCGGCCCGGCCGCAATCAACCCTCGGAGGCGCATGAACTGATCGAGATCCTGGCGGACGTTCCCGACCTCTTCGACGTGAAGATGGATTCCAGCCCGACGGATTGCGCCGCCTCGCGCTTCTCTGGCGAGGGCAGCCACGAGCCGGTCATCGACTTCGTCAAGTCGCTGACGAAGAAGCCGGTCGTCGGCGTCGGCCGCTTCACTTCGCCCGACGCGATGGTGTCGCAGATCAGGCGCGGCGTGCTCGATTTCATCGGCGGTGCGCGCCCCTCGATCGCCGACCCCTTCCTGCCGCGGAAGATCAAGGAGGGCCGTGAGGACGAGATTCGCGAATGTATCGGCTGCAACATCTGCATATCGAGCTGGCACGACGGGGTCCCGGTGCGCTGCACGCAGAACCCCACCGCTGGCGAGGAATGGCGTCGCGGCTGGCACCCGGAGCGGGTCGAGCGGATCGCTGCGCCGGAACGGATACTCGTGGTTGGCGGCGGGCCGGCGGGGCTGGAGTGCGCGCTCACGCTCGGTCGCCGAGGCCATGAGGTAACGCTCTCCGACGGCGGACGGACCTTCGGAGGGCGGCTTGCTTTCGAGAAGACGCTCCCAGGGCTTTCCGCGTGGAACCGCGTCGTCGACTATCGCCTCGGCCGGCTGAACACGATGGACAATGTCTCGCTCTATCTCGAAAGCACGCTCGGCGTGGACGAGATCGTCGACCTGGCCCCCGACCGGGTCGTGCTGGCGACCGGCGCGCGCTGGACGAAGATGCTCTATTCGCCGATGGAAATACCGGTCGGCCGGCTGGACGGGCCTTGGATTTTCACGCCGGACGACATCGCCGCGGGCAGGTTGCCCGACGGCCCGACCCTCGTCTTCGATTTCGACAATTACTACATGGGCGGTGTGCTCACCGAGCATCTCGCGGCGCGGGGCGTGGCGGTCAGCTACGTCACGCCGGCAGGCCAGGCCTCAGCCTGGACCATCATGACCAACGAATTGCCGCTGGTGCATCGCGCCCTGTCGAAGCGCAACGTCCCGGTCATCACGCTGCATGTCCTCAAGTCGTTCGACGGCGAGGCGGCGACGCTGGCCCATGTGTTCACCGGAGAAGAAAGCCGGGTGGCCTGCCGCTCGGTGCTGGTCGTCGGCTTGCGGCTGCCGCGGGACGAGCTGCGTGAGGCACTGGCGGCACGCGCCGGAGACGTCGCCGCCGCCGGCATCCGCAGCGTCGACCGCATCGGAGACGCGCTGGCGCCGGGCGCCATCGCCCATGCGGTCCACAGCGGCCACAGGCTGGCGCGCGAAATCGGGGCCGTCTCCACGCGACCCTACCGGCGCGACACTCCCATCGTGGATGCGGCAACGGATTTCGAGATGCAGGCGGCGGCAGCCGAATAGGGGGACGCATGGAGCGCAATTCTGTACGTCGCAGGCCCGGCCGCGCGCCGCGCCAGGTCGGCGGTATCCAGCAGCGCCCCTGGAAGCAACTGGTCCGGCCCTATCAGCCGATCGAGCCGCTTTCGTCCGACCATGTGCAGGCGATCCACGAGACCGGTCTCACCATCCTGGAAGAGATCGGCATGCGCGTGCTGCAGCCGAACGCACGCCGGCTCTATCGAGCGGCGGGAGCCGAGGTCGACGAGGCCGAGATGCGGGTACGCTTCGATCGCGCCCTGGTGATGGAGCGCATCGCCACCGCACCGTCATCGTTCGAACTGCGCGCGCGAAATCCCGAGAAGAACGTCAAGGTCGGCGGACCGCACTGCATCCTGTCGTCGGTCGGCGGGCCGGCCTATGTCATGGACAATGATCGCGGACGCCGGCCCGGCACCTATGCCGAGATGTGCGACTATCTGAAACTGATCCAGTCCTTCGACGTGCTGCACCAGGAAGGCGGCGGACCGTTCGAGCCGCTCGACCTGAACCAGAACACGCGCCACCTGGACCTCTACTATGCCGAGATCACGCTGCTCGACAAGAACTGGCAGCCGCAGACGCTGGGCATGGGGCGCGCCATCGACGCGCTGGAGATGGTGGCCATATCGCTTGGCACGACGCGCGACCGGTTGGCCGACGCGATGCCGGTGTTCACCGGCGTCATCAACACCAACTCGCCGCTGCAACTCGACGAGCCGATGGCGGAAGGATTGATTGCGATGGCCGAGCACGGGCAGGCCAACATCATCACTCCGTTTACCCTGGCCGGCGCCATGAGCCCGGTGACGCTGGCCGGCGCGCTGTCGCAGCAGCATGCCGAGGCGCTGGCCGGGATCATGCTTACCCAGATCGTGCGGCCGGGGGTCCCGGTGATGTATGGCGGTTTCACGTCGAATGTCGACATGAAGACGGGCGCGCCGGCTTTCGGTACGCCGGAATATACGCAGGCGGCGCAGATCACCGGCCAGCTCTGCCGACTGATCGGCGTGCCTTTCCGTTCCTCGAACGTAACCGCGGCGAACGCCGTGGACGCGCAGGCCGCCTACGAGAGCGCCATGTCGCTGTGGGGTTGCCTGATGGGCGGAGCCAACCTCGTCCTGCATGCCGCCGGCTGGCTTGGTGGCGGCCTCACCGCTTCCTTCGAAAAGCTCGTCATCGATTGCGAGATGCTGCAGATGATGTCGGCCTATTTCGAGCCACCCGTCGTCGATGCCGACACGCTGGGGCTCGATGCGGTGCGCGAGGTCGGGCCGGCTGGGCATTTCTTCGGCGCCGCGCATACGATGCAGCGCTACGAACGGGCCTTCTATTCGCCGCTGGTGTCCAACTGGGACAATTACGACACCTGGGTCGAACGCGGTCAGGTCACCGCGCGCGAGAGAGCCAACACGATCTGGAAGCGCCTGGTCGCCGAATACGAGCAGCCGCCGCTCGACCCCGGCATCGACGAGGCGCTGCGGGACTACATGGAGCGGCGCAAGCGCGAGGGGGGATCGCCGCTCAACTGATCGGCCTCCACATACGCATGGACACCGCAAAGTGTCCGCCGCCTTCGGATGCGAGCATGAGATCGAGATCGTGGGCGGCCGTGGCTTCCTGCGCCCCATGTCCGAACGGTCTATTTCGCTGGGGATGCTTCTGTTTCGCGCAGCGGCCCGACCTGCGCTTCCAGCATCTCGAAGCCGGCGGCCTCGGCGCCTTCCGGGGTCACAACGGTCTCGTCCAGGCACCATTCGAGCCAGAGTCCGTCGACCAGCGCGATGAAGTTGCGTGCGAGTTCGGACGCGTCGACCTTCCTGCCGCGCGACCTTGCGACGGCGGCGATGTCTTCGGCGAGTTCCGCTCGATAGGCGTTGTAGAGCTCGCTGTGCGCGGCCCTCAGCCGCGGGTTGACGGCGATCTCGCCCCATAGCGACAGCCAGATCAGCAGGTTGGCGCGGCTGAAATAGGTTGGCGCGAAGTTCGAGCGCACCAGCGCCACCAGGGCTTCCTCCGGCGACCAGTCGGCGTTTGACACGCGCCGCTCGCGGGCCTCCAGTATATGCGCGTTGACGCTTGCGTAGAGGGAGGATTTGTAGACTTCGACGAGAAGGCCGTCGAGCCCGTCGAAATGATGGTTGATGAGGCCGCGCGAAACGCCGGCCTCGCGGCAGATGCGGTCGACGGTGAATGCGCCTATGCCGCCGCGCGACAGGCAGCGGGCCGCCGCCTCGATCAGCATGCCGCGGCGCACCTCCGCCTGCTCGCGGCTGAAGCGCGGCGATTTCTTCGCGCCGCGCTTCGTCATCGATCGCTGCCCGGTATCAGTCACGGCTTCCCGCTAGCCCATGCAGGCCAGCCTGTCACGCCTTGCGGTCATGCCGTCTTCCTGAACTGCACCGGGTTTGGGTGTCCGTCGGGATAGATCACCGGTTCGAAACTGTCCCTGTGGATCGCCACGAGCGGCTGATGGCAGATGAAGACGAAGCCGCCGGATTCTTCCATCAGGTCCTCCATGCGATTGGAGAGCTCGACGCGCTTGGCCTCGTCCGTTTCCGTGATCAGCTGCTGGTAGCTGGCCTCGAATTCGGGGCTGTCGAAGCCGGACCAGTTGTAGACGCCGATCTGATCGGGACGGAACCAGACCAGGTTCTCCGACGGATCGACGCCGCCGGCGAAATCCATCAGGACGAGGTCGATGTTCTTGTAGCCGTCCCCTTGCGTCTTGTCGCCGACGCCCCAGAAGGCGGCTTCGTCGTAAGGCTGGATCTCGACCTTGATGCCGGCCTGCTCCAGCGTCGCTTGGATGATCTGGGCGACTGCAGTGCGCGTCGAATCGTTCATGACGGTCAATGTCAGGGTGAGGTCGTCGACCCCTGCTTCGGCAAGGAGCGCGGCGGCCTTGTCGTAGTCCGCGCCTTCGATCAGGTTCCTCGGCCGCGCGAATTTGGTGCCCGGCTGCACGACGCCCGTGGAACGCGGCACGAGATCGTCATAGACGCCGGTGAGAACCTGGCTCACATCCACGGCGTACTGTACGGCCTGGCGCACCTTGAGGTCCTGAAGCCGCGGGCTCAGCATGTTGATCGACAGCCATTGGTAGCGCGTCGACTGCGCCTCGATGATCGCGGTGGCGGGCGGCGGGCTTTCCCTGACGGCCTTCGCGCCCGCGATCGCGATCTTCGTGTAGTCGAAGGCATCAGCCTCATAGGCGAGTTGCGCCGCCTGGTCGTCGGCGACGACATAGATCTCGACCTTGTCGAAATCCGGCTTCGGCCCCGGCCAATCCGGGTTGGCCGTCAGCGTCACTTTCTGCTTTTGCTCCCACCCGGCAAAGAGATACGGGCCGCATGTGGCAGGCACCTCCGTGGTGAACTTGCCGCCGGCCTTCTCGGTGCCTGCCTTCGAGATGATATGACCGCCATAGTAAGGCAGAGACACCACGAAGATCGGCTGGTACGGGTTCTTGAGATGGATGATGCCGTTGCGCTCGTCCACCACCTCGACATGGTCGAGCTGCTCGAACTGGTAGGCCCACGGCGAAGCCAATGCAGGATCGGCGATGCGTTCGTAGGAGAACTTCACGTCTTCGGCGGTCATCGGGCCGAGGCCGTTCGACCATTTGAGCCCCTCGATCAGCGTGAAGGCGATCGACTTGGCGTCCTTCTGCTCGAGCTTCTCGGCACCCCAGGGCGACCATGGCGAGCCTTCCCTGAGATCTCCGAGGCGGTTCAGCGACACATAGATGCCACGCATGATGACATCCTCGATCCCGCCATTCATGAAGGCCGGGTCGAGGACTTGCAGGTCACCCTCCATGCGGATGCGCAGCGTGTCGCCCTCGGCCGACCAGGCAAAGCCCGGCCGCATCATCGCGGCGGCTCCGAGTGCGCCGGCGGCTTTCAAGAGGTTGCGCCTGTCAGTGTTCCATTTGATCATGTCTGTTTCCCCTGTGGTTGGCGGAAGCTCGTGCGAAGGCTTCCCTTTCTTGCCCGCCCTTCTCGAGCGGGAAATGGCAGCGCACCATCCGGTCGCCGGCCACATGGCGATAGGCTGGGGCTTCGGTCCGGCAGCGCTCGCGCGCAACCGGACAGCGCGTGTGGAACTCGCAGCCCGAAGGCCGCCTGAACACGCTCGGAATCTCGCCGCGTATGGCAAGGTCGGCGCGGCGTTGGCGCGGATCGGGCACCGGCTCGGACCGGATCAGCGTGGCGGTGTAGGGATGCATCGGCGCAGTGAACACATCCTGCGTCGGTCCGATTTCGACCAGCCGGCCGAGATACATGATGGCGAGGCGGTCGCTGACATGGCGGATCACGGCCAGATTGTGGGTGACGATCATCGCGGCGAAGCCCAACTCCCGCTTCAACTCGGCGATCAGGTTGAGCACGTCGCCCTGCACCGAGACGTCGAGGCCGGCAGTCGGCTCGTCGGCAAGCAGCAGATGCGGCCTTACCGAGAGTGCGCGAGCGACGCCGACGCGCCGCGCCTGGCCGCCGGACAGTTCATGCGGGAAACGATCGACGAAGGAGGCCGGCAGGCCTACCTTCGCGAGCAGTTCCTTGGCCACGGCGCGGCGATCCGGCATCGACACACCCTGTATGACGAGCGGTTCGGTGAGCAGCGTGCCGACGCGCAGGCGCGGGCTCAGCGACGCGACCGGGTCCTGAAACATCATCGCCGAGCGGCGGCGCATGGCGCGGAAATCGGCTTGCGTGCGGATGTCCTGACCATCGTAGGCGATCCGCCCCCTTGCGGCTTTGACGAGGCCGAGGATTGTTCGTGCCAGCGTGGTCTTGCCCGATCCGGATTCGCCGACCAACCCCAGCGTCTCGCCCGGCATCAGCGAAAGCGTGACCCCGTCAATGATGTTGAAGGCGGGCAGGGGCACGGGATTGAGCATGCGGCTGAACAGCCCGCCTTGCCCGAGGACCACCGACAGATCCTCCACGGCGAGCAGCGGCGTCATGGCTGCACCGCGTGGCAGCGCGCGCCGTGGGAGGCAGACAGGGAGACCGAAGCCGGCGCGGTCGTCTGGCATGGCGCGAAGACCAAGCCGCAGCGGGCCGCATAAATGCAGCCGGCCTGCGGTGCCGTCAGGTTCGGCAGCGTGCCGGGAATGGTGGGCAGGCGGTCCAGCCGGTCATGGAAGCGTGCCGGGTCGCAGGCGAGCAGGGCACGCGTGTAGGGGTGGCGCGCGTCGTGGAAGATCGCGTCGACCTCGCCATTCTCCACCACCTCGCCGGCATACATGACGTAGACGCGGTCGCACAGCTCGGCGATGACGCCGAGATGGTGCGAGACGACGATGATGATGCCGTTGAACTCGCGTCTGAGCTCGCGCAGCAGATGGATGATCTGCGCCTCCATCGTGACATCGAGCGCAGTGGTCGGCTCGTCGGCGATAAGCAGCCCGGGATCGGTCAGCAACGCCGCCCCGATGGCGACGCGCTGACGCATTCCGCCCGACAGCTCGTGCGGATAGCTCTCCATGCGGCGGGCCGCGTCCGCTATGCCGACGCGCCCCAGCATGTCCGCGATGCGCGCCTTCTTCTGGCGCCGGCTCAGATCGCGGCGGTGATGCTGGAAGTCGGCGAGCTGGTCGCCGATCGTCAGCACCGGGTTGAAGGCGGTCATCGGATCCTGGCCGACCAGCGCGATCTCGTCGCCTCGCAGCATGCGCCGGCGATGCGCGTCGAGGCCGACAAGGTCGATGTCATTGTAGAGGATGGAACCCTCGACGCGGGCATTGGCAGGCAAGAGGCTGGCCAGCGCGGTGACGAGCGTGGACTTTCCGCAACCGCTTTCACCGACGATGCCGATCACCTCGCCGGGCGTGGCCTCGATGTCGACGCCGCGCAGCGCGTGCACGCTGCCATGGGGCGTCTCATAGCGGACGCTCAGGCCCCGGGCGTAGAGCGGGCCGGTCATGCCGGGCGCCCCGCCTTCAGGCGCGGATCGAGATAGTCGCGCAGGCCCTCGCCGAGAAAGGTGAAGCCGAGCGTTGCGAGCATCAGCGGCAGGCCGCCGAAGATCACCATGAATGGCGCCGAGCGGATGCTGGTATAGCCGTCGTAGAGGATCGATCCCCAGGACGGCGTCGGCGGGCGCACGCCGAGACCGAGGAAGGACAGTCCCGCTTCCACCATGATGACCACCGGTATGTCCATCGACAGCAGGATGATCAACGGTCCGACGACGTTGGGCAGCAGATGCACGAAGACGATGCGCACGGGCCCGGCGTCGAGCAGCCGTTCGGCGACGATGTAGTCGCTGTTCTTCAGCGCCAGCGTCTGTGCACGGATCAACCGCGCATAGCTCGGGAACGAGGTCATTGCGATGACCAGGATCAGCGTGCCCGTGCCGGCGCCGAGCACGGTGATGATGGCCAGCGCGAACATGATCATCGGCAGCGAGTTGAGACTGTCGAAGGCCAGCACCAGCAGCCCGTCGAGCCAGCGCGGGCCGTAGCCGGCGATCAGCCCGAGCAGCAGCCCGATCACGCCGGCGATCGCCACCGAGACCATGGCGATCATCAGCGCGGTGCGGGCTCCGTAGATGACGCGGGACAGCATGTCGCGGCCAAGATGGTCGGTGCCCAGCCAGTGCTCGGCGGAAGGAGGCTGCAGCTTGTGCAGCACGTCGATCCGGGTCGGTGAATACGGCGCCAGCCATGGCGCGAAGGCGGCGGTGACCAGGAAGCCGACGACGAGGATCAGCGCCACGCCGGTGACGGGATCTGCAAGCAGCGCGTTCAGCAACGGCAAGCGCTGACGGTCGGTGCGGCTGTCGGCCTCAGCCACGGAAGACATCGCGCACCCTCGGGTCGAGCCGGGCGATCAGGAGATCGGCGGCGATCGTGATGGAAACGTATATGGCCGTCATGATCAGCACCGTGCCCATGACGACCGGATAGTTGCGCGTGTTGACGGCGTCGGTGATGAGCTTGCCGATGCCCGGCCTCGCGAACACCGCCTCGACGAAGACGGCGCTCGACAGAATGCTGCCGAGCCCCACCGCGACCAGCGATATGGTCGGGATGATGGCGATGCGGAGCGCATATTTGGATACGATCTTCCATTCCGGCAGGCCGAAGGAGCGCGCGGTGCGGATGTGCGGCTCTCCCATCACCTCCATCATCGATGCGCGCACCATGCGCGCGATGTAGCCGATCCAGCCGAGCGCGATGGCGAATGCCGGCAGGACCAGCGCCTTGGCCTGGCTGGCGATGTTGCCGGCTTCGCCTGCGCCGATCGCCGGCAGCCAGCGCAGCATGACCGCGAACACCAGCAGGGAATAGATCGCGACGACGAAGGAGGGGACTGCGATGAAGGCGACGGAGACGACGCCGATCACCGCATCCGCCGCGGTTCCTCGCCGCATCACCGACAGGCAACCCAGCGGAACGCCGACCAGAAGCGCCGTGGACAGGGCGGCGACGCCGAGGATCAGCGTGTTCGGCAACGCCTCCATGACCAGCGCCGAGACCGGCCGGTTCGACCAGACGTCGTAGCCGAGATTGCCGGTGAGCGCATTGCGGAAGAAGCTGATGATCTGCCGCCACACCGGCTGGTCGAGCCCCATGCGCTCCATCAGCATCAGCTTGAGCTCGGGTGTCGCGCGGGGGCCTAGCGCCACGCTGGCCGGATCGCCCGGAACGAGGAAGACGGCCGCATACATCGCGACCATGACGAAGACGAGGATCAGGAGACCGAGACCGATGCGCTTGAGGGCGTAGGTGAGCATCGTCTCTCGCTCCCCTCAGGCGAAATCGCGCCTGATGCGCTTCGTTGATGAAGCGCTGTGGACGAGGCGGCCCCGTTCTCGGGCCTCGAGACGCCAACTCAGCGTGAAGTGCGTCGGATCGGCCGTCAATTCCGTGCGCGCAATGCTTTCCGTGTCGGCCTCCCCGCTGGCGATCGCCCAACGATACTCGGTCACGAGCTTCGCCGAAAGCGGGTCGTCGGGATGGATGCTCATCGTGTCGGCACTGGCCGACGCGACGGTGATGTCGCGGTCGTCGAAGCGGAATCGGCCGTGGTCGGAGACCAGCTCGATTGTCTGCAGGCCGCTGCCGAAATCGTCGGTAACCGTGCGCCGATCGAAGCCCTCCGCCAGTACGGTGGCCGGTACCGGCGGCGCGGTCTCGGCGGCCTCGAAGCGTACGTGGCGGTCGCGCGGCGATGGCGGGCGGAGCGGCAATGCCAGCCTGCTGTCCGCGCTGGCGACGGTGAGCGTGGAGAGCTTCGGCTGCGGCCACAGGATCGGCCAGTGCTGGTTGGCGAGCGCCAGCCGGATGCGATGCCCCTTCGGCACCGTGCGGCCGAAATCGTTGAGCTTCACGCGGACGCGGAAGGGCGTGCCCACCGGGCAGGGCTTAGGGTATTCGTGGCTGTCGCGGTGGCTGAGATTGAGCACGCCGTAGGTCATCAGCGCCGAGGTGCCATCCGGATAGACGTCGCAAAGGCGCGCGGCGAGGTTGACGTGAGGCTCGTCGACCGTGACCAGCAGGTCCAGTTCCGGCGCGCCGAGAAGGGTGGTGTCCTCGTCGAGAGGAGGCGTGTCGTAGCAGAGCGCCAGCCCGTCCTCGCGGCGCTGGTCGATGGCCATGTCGGGGCAGCTTCCGCCGTAACCGCCCCAGCGGCCGCAATCGCGTCCGGCGGTGGCCGGCGAGCGGACCGAACGGTTCCTGCCGGGCGTAGGTTGCGGGTCCAGACCGCCTTCGTTGAGGTGAAGCGTGCGTCGCTCGATGCGCGGCGACGGCCACTCGTCCTCGGCGGCCCAGGAGCCGGCGTGATCCGGCAGGTAGAATGGCCGCGGCCGCTCCTCGCCGGTGATCCAGACGCGGTAGAGCGGCTCGGCCATGATGCCGGTCTCTTCGCCGCAAAGCCAGTGTTTCCACCAGCGCAGTGCTTCCTGAAGGTAGCCGATCAGGGGGCCGGGCGCGCCGCGGCAGGGATAGACGTGCGACCAGGGTCCGTTGATGCCGAGCCTGGGGACTTTCAGGTTTTCCAGCAGGCGCGGCACGAAGTTCGAATAGGAATCCTCCCATCCGCAAACGGCCATCACGGCACATTCGATCGCCGCATAGTCCTCGCAGACGGAGCCCTGCTTCCAGTAGCCGTCGCGGCGCTGGTGGGCGAGCCATATCTCGGACAGCGACCGTGTCGTCTTCAGCCGGCTTTCCCACATGTCGCGCCAGGCGTCGCCGACGATCTGGGGATCGGGCGGCGCGGAGGTATTCAGCAGCATGAAGTTCGACCACATTTCCTGCTCGGTGAGCAGCGCGCCGCCCATGTAGTGGATGTCGTCGGAGTAGCGGTCGTCTGTGGCGCAGAGCGTTATGATCGCCTTGAGCGCGGCGGGACGCCGCGCCGCCACCTGCAACGCGTTGAAGCCGCCCCACGAGATGCCGGTCATGCCGACATTCCCGTTGCACCACGCCTGCGCGGCGAGGAACGCGATGATCTCGACGGCGTCTTCCTGTTCGCGCGGCAGGTATTCGTCGGCGAGTTCGCCGCCGGAATCGCCAGCGCCGCGAATGTCGATCCGGGCATAGGCGACGCCATGCCCGGCCAGATATGGATCCATGTCCATGTCGCGCGGCACGGTCCCGTCGCGGCGGCGATATGGAACCATTTCGACGACGACCGGGACCTTGTCGCTGGTCACCGGGCGCCAGAGCGTGGCGGCGATCCGTATTCCGTCCGACAGCACGATCCAGAACGGATCGATCGTTTCGACCTCATAAGGGAATTCGGTTCGGATCACGAAGGAAATGCCCGGAAACACCTTGTTGAACGACCGTACAACAAGGTGTTTCCGGGAGCAACCCGCTCAACCGATTTTCCGGTCCCCGAGGTTGGCGCATATGTCGTGGCCGCCCGCGAGGCTATTTCCATACCTGCACCGAAGGAGCCCTGTCGCCCGCCGCTCGCGGATCGAAGGCGTTGCTTCCGGGCGCTTCGGCAACGTGGATAGACATGTCGGGCAACTTGTTGATTTCGAACGAATCCGAAGAATAATGGGGCCTGCTTTTCCACGCGCCCATAACCTCGCGCATAATCCTGTCAGCAGCTTGCTTGTGGGAACGGGTGGCCACAACCTCCATTCAGGCAAGTGTGGCGCTGGAGTAACGCCCGCTGGGTTGCGCGGGACATCTCCGGTCGACTGTCGCGCCGTGCGCTCGTGCTCTCCTGAGCAATGGGCCGGTAGCCGGCAGCGAGAAAACGCCGGCGGCGCATGGGAGCGCGTCAACTTGTTTACTTAGAGACGTCGCCCCATGCGCCGCCTTCCCACACCCCGGTTTCGAAAAACGAAGCGCGGGAACGATTTCGCATGTCCATGGGTGCCCACCGGTCAAAATTTGACCGATTGATAAAAAATCAAAACGTGCTAGCCTTTCGAAAAAAGATAGCCAGCGACAAGCGAGCTAAGGGGAACTTCGAGATGCCCGAGCGCCAGTTCAAGGAAGGCATTGCCGGCGGTCGCCTGGCGCCTTCCCAATATGCCGACAATTTTTCCGACCTGCATCCGCCGCTCGATCATCACGAGGCGCTGGTCGAAAGCGATCGCTGCTATTTCTGCTACGACGCGCCCTGCACGATCGCCTGTCCGACGCAAATCGACATCCCGCTGTTCATCCGCCAGATCGCGACCGGCAATCCGATCGGCTCGGCAAAGACCATCTTCGACCAGAACATCCTGGGCGGCATGTGCGCTCGCGTCTGCCCAACCGAGACGCTGTGCGAGGAAGCCTGCGTGCGCGAGGCGGCGGAGGGCAAGCCGGTGCAGATCGGCCGCCTGCAGCGCTACGCCACCGACACCGCGATGTCCCAGGGCAAGCAGTTCTACACGCGCGCCGCGCCGACAGGCCGCAAGATTGCCGTCGTCGGTGCCGGGCCGGCCGGGCTTGCCGCCGCGCACAGGCTCGCGCGCTACGGCCATGAGGTGACGGTCTTCGAGGCGAAGGAGAAGGCCGGCGGCCTCAACGAATACGGCATCGCGGCCTACAAGAGCACCGACGATTTCGCCCAGGCCGAGGTCGACTACGTGACCGCCATCGGCGGCATCTCCATCGAGCACGGCCGCGCGCTCGGCCGCGACATCCATCTCGCCGACCTCACCGCCGCCTATGACGCGGTCTTCCTCGGCATGGGGCTTGGCGGCGTCAATGCGCTCGGCGCCGAGGGCGAGGATACGGACGGCGTCGACAATGCCGTCGAGTTCATCTCCGTGCTGAGGCAGACCGACGATCTTGCCGCGCTTCCGGTCGGCCGCAAGGTGGTGGTCGTCGGCGGCGGCATGACGGCGATCGATGCGGCGGTGCAGTCGAAGCTGCTTGGCGCCGAGGAAGTCACCATCGTCTACCGGCGCGGCAAGGAGCACATGAACGCCTCCGAATTCGAGCAGGATCTCGCCGCCTCGAAGGGCGTCACCATCCGCCACTGGCTGCAGCCCAGACGCGTCGTCTCGCAGTTCGGCAAGGTCGCCGGTCTCGAGCTCGAATACACGCAAATGCAGGACGGCAAGCTGGTCGGGCTCGGCCAGACCGTCACCATCCCCGCCGACCAGGTG
This sequence comes from Pseudomonadota bacterium, assembly GCA_030852655.1. Classification (GTDB taxonomy): domain Bacteria; phylum Pseudomonadota; class Alphaproteobacteria; order Rhizobiales; family Rhizobiaceae; genus Mesorhizobium_K. Next base: position 15,310 of record JALYWP010000168.1, read on the forward strand.
TTCAAGGCGATCGGCCAGACCTTCGTCGGCGACCACCTCAATGGCAGCGGCCCGGCGATCTCCCTGAAGAACGGCCGCATCGAAGTCGACCAGGAAGGCCGCACGTCGCTTGCAAAAGTATGGGCCGGCGGGGATTGCGTGGCCGATGCGCGCGAGGACCTGACCGTCGCGGCGGTCGCCGCCGGTCGCGATGCGGCCGAGAGCATTCACCGGGCACTGGCTGCGGGAAACTAGAGCAAGGCCATGAATTCGTCGATCGACAAGCCAGCTTGGGCAATGATCGACCGCAGCGTTCCGGAGGGAACATCGCGGTTGCCGTGGGCTGGTACTGTAACGCCCTGCGACGCGCCGCTGCGACGTAGGAAATGGTGGCTGCCCTTTACGCGGATGACGTCAAAGCCGGCTCTTCAGAGCGCCCGCAGCACCTCGCGGCCTGTCAGGACAGGCAGCTTGGGCATCGTGTCGCTACGCCGCGATCGTCAGCGTTTCCGTTATGGGCACGACATCGTCGGGGATTGGTTCGCCGTCGGCTGTGCGAACTTCCAGGACAAGCTCAATCGCCTCGGCCGCGTTGGCCAGAGCTTCGGCCCTATCCGCGCCGTAGGTAACGACCTCCGGCAATGCGGGCACGCGGACAGTATAGCCGCCCTCTGGCTCCGGTACGAGCTGGATCGTGTAGTTGCGAGTTTTCGTCATGCTGCTCTTCCACAAACGATCGAGTCCTTTTCCAAGATAGACCAGTCGTGTCCGGCGACCAAGTACAGTCGAGCAAACGCGGCTTCCGACCCTCGTCTCAGCTATCCGAAGGGATCGTTCCATGGCTGATATCCGCAACAATTTCGTCGGCATCAAGAGCCCGAACCCGTTCTGGCTGGCTTCGGCGCCGCCTACCGACAAGGCCTACAATGTCGTTCGCGCCTTCAAGGCGGGCTGGGGCGGCGTGGTGTGGAAGACGCTCGGCGAGGAGGGGCCGCCGATCGTCAACGTCAACGGTCCGCGCTACGGCGCGATCTGGGGCGCCGACCGTCGCCTGCTTGGCCTGAACAACATCGAACTCATCACCGACCGCGACCTGCAGACCAATCTTCGCGAGATCAAGCAGGTCAAGAAGGATTGGCCCGACCGCGCCCTGGTCGTGTCGCTGATGGTGCCCTGCGAGGAGCATGCCTGGAAGGCGATCCTGCCGGTGGTGGAAGAGACTGGCGCCGACGGCATCGAGCTCAATTTCGGCTGTCCGCACGGCATGAGCGAGCGCGGCATGGGCGCGGCCGTCGGCCAGGTTCCCGAATATATCGAGATGGTGGTGCGCTGGTGCAAGGCGAACACCCGGATGCCGGTCATCACCAAGCTGACGCCCAACATCACCGACATCAGGAAGCCGGCCCGGGCAGCGCTTGCGGGCGGCACGGATGCCGTGTCGCTCATCAACACGATCAGTTCGATCACCTCGGTCAATCTCGACACTTTCTCGCCGGAGCCCTCGATCGATGGCAAGGGCAGCCATGGAGGCTATTGCGGACCCGCGGTAAAGCCGATCGCGATGAACATGGTGGCCGAGATCGCGCGCGATCCTGAGACGCACGGCCTGCCGATTTCGGCAATCGGCGGCATCACCACCTGGCGCGACGCGGCGGAGTTCATGGCGCTCGGCGCCGGCAACGTGCAGGTCTGCACGGCGGCGATGACCTACGGCTTCAAGATCGTGCAGGAGATGATCGCCGGGCTGGAGAACTGGATGGACGAGAAGGGCCATCGTACGCTGGAGGACTTCACCGGACGCGCCACGCCCAACGTCACCGACTGGCAATACCTCAACCTCAATTATGTCGCCAAGGCCCGTATAGACCAGGATCTCTGCATCAAATGCGGCCGCTGCCACATCGCCTGCGAGGACACCTCGCACCAGGCGATTACGGCGATGGTCGACGGTGTCAGGCATTTCGAGGTGATGGAAGACGAGTGCGTCGGCTGCAACCTTTGCGTCAACGTCTGCCCGGTCGAGAACTGCATCACCATGGTGCCCCTCGCTGCTGGGGTTCTGGACCAGCGCACAGGCATTCCGGTTTCGCCAAACTATGCCAACTGGACGCAGCACCCGAACAATCCGGCGGCTCGCCAGGCCGCGGAATAGTTCCTCCCGCCGGGCGGGG
>JALYWP010000214.1 GCA_030852655.1 Pseudomonadota bacterium
GGCCCCAATGAAGGTGGCGGGCGGAGCGGTGGCGGAAGCCGGGGCGGCGGAACGTCACGCGAACTCGACGACGAAATCCCCTTCTGACAGGTGGTGAGCCGCGAATATAAACCGCCGGTCGACAAGCTCGGCCCGTTCACGGGTGCGGATTTATCCGGCTGAAGGTGTGCCTCAGTCTAAAGCGCGTCGCGATCTTTCAGATTAGCTTCCTGCGTTTTAGAGCCTTGTTTTTACGCATGTCTTTGCCCCGAAATCGGAACCATGTTCGGGAGATATGCTTCAAGTCGCGACATCTTCCGCAGTGCGGGCCTCGTACACGGGCCGGCCATGCGGACATCCCAGCCTACCAGATCACGGGGACGCCGGCGGTCGTGCCGGGCGACGGTGTCGCGCTTGACGGCAACGCTGGATATCGGCGCGCCGGGCCTTTCCTTCTCCCGGTCGCGAGTGCCAGGCAAATTGTTCGCCGCCTGTTCTCAGCCGACTGATCGCGCTGCACGATGTGGAACGACTTCGTCACTGTGCTCAGGTCGCCGAGCGGCGGGCATTCCTGCGTCACCTGCCGCCCGTCAGATCTGCGGCATTCCTTTCGGCCTGATTTCACGCTTCTGCGCGGCGATGCGGAAGGGAGCATTGGGCGCGCCGTAGCCTGCATAGCCGTCCTTGCGCTGGATGATTTCGAAGAAGAAGCCTTCACCGTAGTTGCGGCTGTAGAGCTGAAAATACTCCCCCTTGTCGTCGCGGTCATAAAGGATGTTTTCGGCTTTCAGCCGTGCGACGAGATTGCCTCCGGGTCCGAAACGCGCTTCCAGATCATCATAGTAGTTCGGAGAGATTTTCAGGGGCTCGAAGCCACACGTCCGCAGAGCGCTGGCCGTGGTGAAGATATCGTCGCAGGCGAAAGCGAGATGCTGCACGCTCGAGCCAAAGCTCTCGGCAACGAAATGGCCGGCCAGCGTCCTGCGGTTCTCGGCCCCGTTCAACGTCAGCCTGAGGCTGCCGGTTGGGCTCTCGATCGCCTGGCTGCGCACCAGTCCGTCCGGATCGACCACATCCACCATGGGCAGCTTTCTGGTACGGAAGATCGCGGTGTAGAAGAGAAGCCAGGTCAGCATCTCTTCATAGTTCATCGTCTGTGCGACATGGTCGACCACGCGCAAGCCGGCATCCGAACGGCCGGCTTCGCCGATCCAGTCGAATTCGATGTCCCAGACCCGTGCCAGATCGCTCCGATCGTCGAGGAAATAGATGATGCCGCCGCTGACGCCGCGGATCGCAGGGACGGCCAGTTCGCCCGGCCCGTGGCGCTGTTCGAAGGGTTCGGCTCCCAAGGCGCGGGCGCGGGCCACGGTGGCTTGCGCGTCCTCGACCTGCAACCCGATCGCATAGGCGTTGGTGCCGTGGACGACATAGGAGGAATGGGCGAACCCCTCCTTCTCGGTGTTGACGACGATATTAATGTCGCCCTGGCGGTAGAGTGCGACATCCTTGGTCCGGTGACGTCCCGCCAGTACGAAGCCCATTGTCCCGAGCAGGCCGGCCAGATCCTCCGCTTCGGCCTCGTCGGCGGTGAATTCGATGAACCCGACTCCGGTGACGGCGATCCGGTCCGGCATGACCGGCACGTCGATCGCCATTGCCGGTTCCGCGCGCGCCACCTGGTCCATCAGGTAGGTGAGCGAGCGGCGGCCATCGATCGAGATCGCCTTCGGCGAGCCGCCGCGGAACTGGTCGTTGAATATTTCCAGCGACAGCGGTCCGGTATATCCGGTCGCCGCGACGGCGCGCATGAACTCCGTGACCGGGAGGTCGCCTTCGCCCGGCATGGTCCGGAAGTGGCGGCTCCAATAGAGCAGGTCCATGTCGATCAGCGGCGCATCGGCAAGCTGCACGATGAAAATGCGGTCGCCGGGAATCGAGCGGATGGAGTCCACGTCGATCTTGCGCGCAAGCGTGTGGAAGGAGTCCAGAATCAGGCCAATATTCCGATGGTCGGCGCGCCGCACGATCTCCCATGCGTCGCGGTGATCGTTGACATGGCGTCCCCAGGCCAAGGCCTCATAGCCGACCCTGAGGCCGCGCCTGGCCGCCCTCTCGCCAAGTTCCCGGAAATCGGCGGCGGCCCGGTCTATGCCGCCGAGCGCCATCGGCGAGACATTGGAGCAGACCAGCATCAGGTCCGTGCCCAGTTCCTGCATCAGGTCGAACTTGCGCTCGGCGCGGTCGAAACCGCGCGTCCGCTGCGGCTCGGGCATGCCCTCGAAGTCGCGGAAAGGCTGGAACATGGTGATTTCGAGGCCGCTGTCGCGGATCATCCGACCAACCTCGGCCGGTGTGCCGTCGAAGGCGAGGAAGTCGGTTTCGAAAATCTCCACACCGTCGAAGCCCGCGGCCGCGATCGCCGCCAGCTTTTCGCGAAGGTCGCCGCTGATCGAAACACTGGCGATAGAGGTCTTCACCTTATCCTCCGGGTCGGATCGACGTGAACGAACCAGTTCGTTACCTTAAGCGGTGACCTTTCCTGGCACAAGCCGACACGGCCAGCCAGCAGCCACGCTGGCAAACCTCAGTCGGCTGGAAGAACGTCCGGGCGCGCGACGAAGCGCAACACCATCTCGACCGAATTGCTGCGCAGGCGCGCAAGCGATTGCTCGGTGCCGAAGTCACGGCCGAATATCCTGGAGAAGGTTGCGCGGTTCGAGACGTTAAAGAAGCAGAGCGCGCTCACCTGCCAATGCAACTCGACGGGGTCGATGCCTTCCCTGAACACGCCCTCGGCAAGGCCTCGCTGGTAGATCCTGGCGATGTGGTCGATGGCGGTGACGTTGAGGTCGCGGATCACCTCCGAACGATCGAGATATTCGCCATGGTGAATGTTCTCTATCATCACCATCCGGATGAACTCCTCGTGCTGGTGATGATGGTCGAAGGTGAACTCGACCAATCGCTTCAGCGCATCGAGCGGCGGAAGCCCCTCGGTGTCGAGCTTGGCCTCGCCTTCCCGGACGCGGCGATAGGCGTTCTCGAGGGCGCGGATATAGAGACCCTCCTTGTCGCCAAAATAATAGTAGATCATCCGCTTGCTGGAGCGCGTTCGGGCGGCGATCTCGTCGATGCGCGCGCCCGACAATCCGTTCAGCGCGAATTCCTCCGACGCAATGTCCAGAATGTTGCGACGCGTTCCTTCCGGGTCCTGGGCCCGCGTGGGCCCGGTCTCGGATCTACGTGGACGCCTGCCATTATCGACCATGACCTTCCATTTCCCGCCACAGGCGACGGCAATTGACTAAACTAACCAGTTCGTACATGGTGCCCATGCGCGAGCCGCCCATTTATCGGCGACCGTGGATCGATGACAAGAGAGGCCGTAGAGCCGCCGTCACGGACTCGCGGGAGAAGTCCGTTCGGGAGGAAGTGTGCAGGACGCGGGCGTACCGATTGTCGAACTGCTGCGCCGCCTGGTCAACGGCCGGATCGACGTGAGTGGCCATGGAGTTCTCGTCGGCCTGATCGGCCGCGGAATCCAGTCGTCCCGATCCCCGGTGATGCACGAGCGCGAGGCGGTGCGGCTCGGCATGCGCTGCTCTTACGTGCTCATAGATTTCGACGTGCTGGCACTGGACGACGACAGGCTGGCAGACGTGGCCGCCGCCGCCGGCGAGCTCGGCTTCCACGGATTGAACGTCACGCATCCCTTCAAGCAGGCGGTCATCGCCCATCTCGACGCACTTTCGCCCGAAGCAGTGGCGATCGGCGCCGTCAACACGATCGTGTTTTCAGGCGGGCGGGCAACGGGTCACAACACCGACAGCTGGGGTTTCGCGGAGAGCTTCCGGGAGGACATGCAGGGCGCCGCACTCGGCCGCGTCGTGCAATTCGGGGCCGGCGGCGCGGGCGCGGCCGTGGCGCATGCCCTCGTGGGCCTCGGGGGCGGGGAACTTGCGATCATCGACAGCGATCGCGCCCGCGCGCTGGCGCTTGCGCAACGTATGAGCGCGCAAACGGGCGGGCGGGTCAGAGCCGAGATCGACCTTGGCCGAGCCCTTGCCGAGGCCGACGGGATCGTCAACACGACGCCTGTCGGAATGGCCAAATATCCCGGCCTGCCGTTCCCGCAGGAACTGCTGAAGCCACGCCACTGGGTGGCGGAGGTCATCTACTTTCCCGCCGAAACGGAGCTTTTGAAGCGTGCGCGAGCGCTCGGTTGCCGTACACTGTCGGGGAGGGGGATGGCGATCGGTCAAGCGGCGCGGGCGTTCGAGCTGTTCACCGGGAAAACAGCTGATCGCCACGCCATGGCCGGCCACTTCGAGGCCGCGGCATGAAGATGGCCGCGCAAGCGGCGGGAGAGGATTTCGCGCGAAAGCGCACGGACTACTCGAACCGCAACAGGGAGGACTGACATGACCCATGAAACCACGCGCCGCCGCTTCCTTGTCGGAACCGGCCTCGCCGCCGCCGCGACGGCCTTCCCGGCCTTCGCGCAGGACAAGCCGACGCTGCGCTTCTCGGCCGTCTTTTCGGAGCAGGACATCCG
>JALYWP010000243.1 GCA_030852655.1 Pseudomonadota bacterium
TGTTCCCGCGAGGGCGATGGCTCAAAGTATCGCTCAAGCGGGAGGCGCGTGGAGAGAGCGCCGCGAATTATTTTCGAGATCGTGTGAAATCAATGGCTTGGCGAAGATGTCTATCCACGCCGTCACCTGCTTTGACGTCGTCTGTCGACGGCGCACGGTTGAAAACCTGGCGGCCCGGACTCCATGAAGCAAGACGATCGCCGTTATGGAGCATCGCGCGGTGCGTCAACACGCGGCACAAGGCCGATCGATCAGTTGACGCCCTTGGGCACATTCTCGGGCGGCACGGTCGATACGACCTTCTGGCGGTGGAAGATGAACAGCCCAGCCAGGACGATGACAGCCGAACCGACGAAGATCCGTATCCCCGGCACGTCGCCAAAGAAGACCCAGCCGAAGATCACACCCCACAGCAGCATGGTGTAGTGCAGCGGCGCGAGCGTCGCTGCGGGCGCGAATTTCAGGGCACGCACGATCATCAGATGCGCCAGGCAGGATACGATGCCCAGCAGCAGCAGGCCGGTCCATTCCAGATTGGTAGGCGTCCGCCAATCGCCGAGCATAAAGACCATGCCGGCACCGAGGATCAGCGAACATATGGTCTGCCAAGTCACCAGCGTGGTGTCGCTGGTGCCCCTGAGCATGCGGCCGAAAATGATCGTCACGCCGAAAAGAACGCTGCCGGCAACGGCATAGATCGACGCCAGCGAAACATCGCCGGACGGTTTCAGCATGATCAGCACGCCGACGAAACCTATCAGGATGGCGAACCAGCGCCGCCAGCCCACCTTCTCGCCAAGCATCAGATGGGACAGGGCCGCAACGTAGATCGGCCCGGCCATATAGAAGCTGAACACGTCGGCGAGCGGCAGATAATAGACCGCTGCGTAGAAAAGCGCGGTTTCGCAGGCCGTCAGCACGGCGCGCGCGACCTGCAGCCAGGGTCGCTCGACGTCGAAAAGGCGACGCGCCCCTTGCCGGGCGATCATCGGGCCGAGGATGACGAAGGCACCGACCGAACGGACGAGAAGGACCTGACCCACGGAGAGCGTAGCGACCAGCCATTTGCCCATCGCGTCGTTCAGCGAGAACATGAAGTCGCCGCCAAGCATCAGGAGGACGCCGAGCAGGACCTGGTTTGCGGGGTTGCGAAGCGCGTTCATGGCCTGAGACATGCGAGGGAAAATCGGTTGGTAGCCGCATTCCCCCGCCATGGCGAGAGCCAAACCCGGATCGTCTTGGGCCACTGCGACCGGACGATAGAGCCTCGTCCGAGAAGGGCGATTTTTCCCTCAATCGATGATCACGACGCCGCCGCCGACGAAACCATCCACATAGGGGCCGCGCCTCAGCCGCGCGCGGCGGTCGAGATCGAGGCGCTGCAGGCATTCAGCGAAGGCGTCATTGCGCTTGTTGAAGCCGTAGTCGCGGCAGCGTGCCTCGTCGGCAGCGCGCTGCTCTTGGGCCGTCATGCAGCCGGCGAGGATCACGGTCAGCGCCAGGACGGGCAAAAGCCAGGATTTCATCGTCGGGCCCTCATATGCGGATCCAAGAATGGATTTGCAGGGTAGGCTTTATCAACGCGGCGGAAAACCCCTGATAACACTGCGGCAAGACCGCCGGCGCGAGGGATTTTAATCAAAAATCAACTTTCCGGCCGAGCGTGGTTCACCCTCGGCCGACTCGATGGTAACATGCCGGCAATGAGGTGGTTTTCGGTTCTGTTCGGTGCGTTGTTGTTGTTCGCCCTCGGCGGGCATGCATGGGGATTCGACTACCGGATCGACCCGGCCGCTGCGCACAGCTCGCAGTTCCGCTTCGCCTTCGCCGACAAATCGCCGCTGATAGCGACCCCAAGCCCGGCCGAGGCGCTGGAAACCGGCGTGCCGCCTGAATATGCCTCGGCGATGACCTGGTATCGCGTTGCGTTGAAGCAAGGCTACCAGCCGCCGCTGGTAGCGCAGTCCCGGGTCTATAGCGACGAACTGCCCGAACCCCTGCAATGGACATGGAGCGCGCCGAACGGCGACCTGATCGCCCGCACCGGCAAGGGGTCGTTCCTGCTCTCCTTCGAGGACAGCCGCAAAAACTGGTTTCGCGAGCTGAAATGCCGGCTGGTGCAGTGGCCCGGCGGCGACGCGCAGGCGATCATGAACTGCAATGACGGCACGCAGCGCACCATGCTGATCCCGGAGGAAGGCGGCGTGGTGATCGGCAACGTGCAGTACCAGCGCGCCTTCCAGCAGGCGCCGGTCAATTTCGACGAGGCGCTGCCGGAGGGCTATGCGCCGGCCGAGGCGGAACTCTCCATCGAATAGTCATCCAGTCGGCGCGTGGCGGCGGTTGACCTGGCCGGGACGGCCAGGCAGCGAAAGCTGCGTGTCGCGGCGCGGGCGCTCGGCCACGACCTTGCCCCTGGCGACGACGCAGAGTCGCTCGGCGCGAAGCCTCAGCGCCTCTACGGGCGAGCCGGCGTCGAGCACGACCAGGCTGGCGCGCTTGCCGACGGCGAGGCCGAGGTGGTCGAGGCCCATGATCTCGGCGTTGGTACTGGTGACCATGTCAAAGCAATGCGCCATGTCGGCGGGGCTGGTCATCTGCGCGACATGAAGGCCCATGAAGGCGACGTCGAGCATGTCGGCCGTGCCGAGCGGATACCAGGGGTCGAGCACGCAATCCTGGCCGAAGCCGACCTTGATGCCGGCCTTCAGCATTTCGGGCACGCGCGTCATGCCGCGGCGCTTCGGATAGGTGTCGTGACGGCCCTGGATGACGATGTTGATGAGCGGATTCGGGCAGGCCGAAACGCCCGCCTCGGCAATCAGCGGCAACAGTTTCGAGACATAGTAATTGTCCATCGAATGCATCGAGGTGAGATGCGAACCGTTGACGCGCCCCTGCAGCCCCAGCCGCTGCGTCTCACAGGCGAGTTGCTCGATGTGGCGCGAGAGCGGATCGTCGGTCTCGTCGCAATGCATGTCGACCATCAGGCCGCGGTCGGCTGCGATCTGGCAGAGTTCGGTAACGGAGCGCGTGCCGTCGGCCATCGTGCGCTCGAAATGCGGGATGCCTCCGACGACTTCGACGCCCATGTCGAGCGCGCGGATGGTGTTTTCGCGCGCGGTCGGCGAGCGGTAGAAACCATCCTGCGGGAAGGCGACGAGCTGCAGGTCGATATAGGACGCGACCTCCTTTTTCACCTCGAGCAGGGCTTCGACGGCGAGCAGGCGGTCGTCGCAGGTGTCGACATGGGTGCGGATGGCAAGAAGGCCCATCGAGACGGCCCAGTCGCAGTATCGAAGCGCCCTCTCCTTCACCGCCTCGTGGGTGAGCACCGGCTTCAGCTCCCCCCAGAGCGCGATGCCCTCGAGCAGGGTGCCCGATGCGTTGATGCGCGGGATGCCGTAGGAGAGCGTGGCGTCCATGTGGAAATGCGGGTCGACGAAGGGTGGCGAGACAAGGCAGCCGGCGGCATCGACGACACGGCCGGCCTCGGCCCGGATCGCGGGCTCGATCGCGGCGATCGTCTCGCCGCTGATGCCGATGTCGGCGGTTGTGCCGTCGGGCAGGATTCCGCCCTTGACGATGATATCGAAACTCATCTTTCGCCTTTCTGGTAGGGTATCATAAGCGCCTTGGGATAGGTCGCGCGGCGGGCGACCAGGATCAGCGCCAGGATCGACAGCACGTAGGGCATCATCAGGAATAGCTGGTAGGGCACGACGCCGCCCGACATCTGCTGCAGGCGGACCTGATAGGCGTCGAAGGCGGCAAACAAGATGGCGCCGAGAAGAGCCTTGCCGGGACGCCACGAGCCGAAGACGACGAGCGCGATGCAGATCCAGCCGCGGCCATTGATCATCTCGAAGAAGAAGGAGTTGAAGGCCGACATGGTGAGGAAGGCGCCGCCGATCGCCATCAGCGCGCTGCCCGCCATGACGGCGCCCATGCGGATGGCGGTGACGCTGATGCCCTGCGCCTCCACCGCGGCCGGGTTTTCGCCGGCTGCACGCACGGCAAGGCCGAGCGGCGTGCGGTAGAGCACCCAGGCGGTGAGTGCGACGGTCAGGAAGGCGAAATAGGTGAGCGGCGTCTGCGAAAACAGCGCCTCGCCGATAACGGGAATGCCCGACAGGCCGGGAATCGGCAGCGGCTGAAACGGCTCGATCTTCGGCGGCGAGGTGACCTCGGGCAGAGCCAAGCGATAGGTGAAATAGGTGAGGCTGGTGGCGAGCAGCGTGACGCCGATTCCGACGACATGCTGCGACAGGCCGAGCGGCACGGTCAGCGTCGCGTGGAGCAGGCCGAACATGGCGCCGGCGAGGGCTGCGACCACGACGCCGGTCCACAGATCGCCGCCGGCATAGACGGTGAACCAGCCGGCGAAGGCGCCCGCCGTCATGATGCCCTCGATGCCGAGGTTCAGGACGCCTGCCCGCTCGCAGATCAGCTCGCCCATGGTGGCGAGGATCAGCGGCGATGCAATGCGGATCGCGGCGACCCAGAAAGAGGCGGTGAGGAGGATGTCGAGTGCTTCCATCACTTCCACCTCAGCCGGAACCGCGTGAACAGGATGGCGACCACCATGGTGAGCAGCGCGGTAGCCACCATGACGTCGGCGATGTAGCTCGGCACGCCGGCGGAGCGGCTCATGGCGTCGGCGCCGACGAAGATGCCGGCGACGAAGATCGCCGAGACGATGACGCCGACCGGATTGAGCATGGCCAGCATGGCGACGACGATGCCGGTATAGCCGTAGCCCGGGGACAGATCGAGGGTGAGGTTGCCCTTGAGGCCGGAAACCTCGCTGAAACCGGCGAGCGCGGCGATACCGCCCGACAGCAGAGCCGTCTTCATCAGCACGGCGTTGACCGGGATGCCGGAAAAGGAAGCCGCCTGCGGATTGTGGCCGACGGCGCGCATCTCGTATCCGAGCACGGTCTTTTTCATGATCACCCAGACGATGACGGCCGAGACGAGCGCGATGACGAAACCGTAGTGCAGGCGCTTGCCCTGGATGATGCGCGGCAGTTGCGCCTCGACGATGACCTTGGAGGATTGCGGCCAGCCGAGGCCCGTCGGATCCTTGAGCGGTCCTTCGAGGAGCATGGAGACGAAGAGCAGCACGATGAAGTTGAGGAGTAGCGTGGTGACCACCTCGTCGACGCCGAAGCGCGTCTTCAGCGCGGCCGGACCAAGCAGCAGCAAGCCTCCCGCAGCCATGGCGGCGACCATGATAACGGGGATGAGCAGGAAGGATGGCAGCGGCAGCGCCCCGGTGCCGAGCACCACGGTGACGACCGCGCCGATATAGAGCTGCGCCTCGGCGCCGATGTTCCAGAGCTTTGCGCGGAATGCGACGGCGACGGCGAGCCCGGTGAAGATGAGCGGCGTGGCGCGGGTCAAAGTCTCCAGCAGGGCGAATTGCGAGCCGGCGGCACCGCGCCAGACCAAATGGAAGACGGAGAAGGGCGAAGCGCCGGCGGCCAGCACGAGCAGCGCCGTCATGGCGAGAGTGAACAGGACCGCCGCCACGGGGTAGAGGAGCGTTACGGCGATGGATGGAGCAGGTTTAGGCTCGAGCCGCATTCACGCCGCCTCCAGGCCGTGGCCGGCCATGAGTTCGCCGAGCTCCTGAACCGTCCGCTCGCCCCGCGCGGAGGGAGTCGAGAGGCGGCCCCTGGACATGACGATGATGCGGTCGGAGAGCGCGAGAATCTCCTCGAGGTCCTCCGAGATCAAAAGGATGGCGGCGCCGCGCTCGCGCGCCTCGATGAGCTTGCGGTGGACATAGCCGACCGCGCCGATGTCGAGCCCGCGCGTCGGCTGGTTGGCGAGAATGACGGACGGTTCGGGGTCGAGCGCGCGGCCGAGGATGAGCTTCTGCATGTTGCCGCCCGAAAGCAAACGGATGCGCGTCTCCGGCGAAGGGCATTTCACGTCGTAGTCGGCAATGATTTCCTGTGCGAATTTGCGCGCCGCCTTCCAGTCCAGGAAACCCCTGCGGCTGAAGCGCGCCGTGCCATAGCGCTCGGCGATCACGTTTTCGGTGACGCTCATGTCGCCGATCGTGCCGACGGCATGGCGGTCTTCCGGAATGCGGGCGACGCCTGATGACAGCGCCGAGCGCGGCGACCAGTCCCTGACGGCCGCGCCGCGAACGATTATTTCTCCGGCAACAGGCCTTTCGACGCCGGCGATGAGCGCTGCAAGTGCCGCCTGTCCATTGCCCGATACGCCGGCAAGGCCGGTGATCTCGCCACCGCGAAGCGAAAGCGAAATGCGGTCGAGCGAGACGCCGGTGCCGCGCCGCGTCGTCGAGACGGTGTTGAGGACAAGCTGCAGCGGACCCGGCTCGGAAGGCGGAACAGGCGCCTGCTCGATCTCCTGCCCGACCATCAGCGCGGCGAGTTCCCCGCGGCTAGTCTGGGCAGTGACGCGCTCGCCGGCCAGTTTGCCGGCGCGCAGCACCAGCACGCGGTCGCTGACCGCCATGACCTCATTCAGCTTGTGCGAGATGAAGATGATCGAGAGCCCCTGCCCGACCAGCAGCTTGAGCGTGGCGAAGAGCGCGTCGGTCTCGGCTGGCGTCAGTACGGCGGTCGGCTCGTCGAGGATCAGTATCTTCGCGTCGCGGTAGAGTGCCTTCAGTATCTCGACGCGCTGACGCTCCCCGACGGAGAGCGCCGCCACCTGGGCGTTGGGATCGACGGCCAGCCCGAACTCCCAGGACAGTTTCTCGATGCGCTCTCGCGCGCCGAGGCGGTCGAGCCTCCAGTTCCAGAACCCCTGCGTGCCGAGCGCAATGTTCTCGAGCACGGTCATGTTGTCGGCGAGGGTAAAGTGCTGGTGGACCATGCCGATGCCGGCTGCGAGCGCGGCACCGGGATCACCTGGCGGCAGGGGATTGCCGAAAACCTCGACGGCGCCCTCGTCGGCGACGTAATGGCCGAAGAGAATGTTCATCAGCGTGGTCTTGCCCGCACCGTTCTCGCCGAGCAGCGCCACCACCTCGCCGCGCGCGAGCTCAAAGGAGATCGCGTCGTTGGCGAGAAGCGCGCCGAAGCGCTTGGTGATGCCGGAAAGGCGCAGGACGGGAGAGGAAGAAGTCGAGGTATCGGGGGACATTCGCAATCCCGGCAGGTGTTGAAGACAAGCCGTCTCCCACAAGGAAATGGCTCCCAGCGGACGGGATGAGGATAGACCCCTCACCCGGATTGCCGGCCGGAGCCGCTTGGCGGCCACGGGGCAATCCGACCTCTCCCGAAAGGGGGAGGTAAGAGACGCTCAATTCGACTTCGGTTCCTCGTCGTTGACCTCGACGACAAAGGAGCCGTCCTTGATCGCCTTCTCCTTTTCGGCGACCAGCGCCATCGCCTCGGCCGGGACCTTGCCCTCGAAAGTGCCGAGCGGAGCCAGGGAGGACCCGCCGTTCTTCATGAGGGAATAGACGCCGTAGTCCGCTGCCTTGAAGGTGCCGGCCTTCACCTCCGCGATGGCCTTGTCGAGCGTCGGTTCGAAATGCCAGAGCGCCGAGGCGACGACCGTCTCGGGGTAGTCGGCCTGGGTGTCGATGACGTTGCCGATGGCGAGCACACCCTTCTCCTTGGCGGCATCCGAGACGCCGAAACGCTCGGCGTACAGTATGTCCGCGCCGCCGTCGATCTGTGCGAAGGCGGTCTCCTTGGCCTTGGGCGGATCGAACCAGGAGCCGATGAAGGCGACCTGGAATTTCGCGTCCGGCGCGGTTTCCTTCACGCCGGCCATGAAGGCGTGCATCAGACGGTTGACCTCGGGGATCGGGAAACCGCCCACCATGCCGATGTTCTTCGACTTGGTCATGGCGCCCGCGATGATGCCGGTGAGGTAGGATGCATCCTGGATGTAGTTGTCGAAGGGCGCGAAGTTCGGCACGGCATCGTCGGGCTTGAAGGACGAGCCCATGAGGAAGGCGGTGTCGGGATAGTCGG
>JALYWP010000256.1 GCA_030852655.1 Pseudomonadota bacterium
CCTTGCCGGCGCGCTTCTGGCTGTCCACAGCATAGGCGTCGACATCGTCGCGCGAAAAACCGTATTTCGTGGCGATCAGGTCGGCGGAAATGCCCTGCGGCACGAACCAGCCGGGCAGGCCGACCGAAGGGTCCATGAACCATGCACCACCCGACATGCCCATGCCGACCCGACTCATCGATTCGACGCCGCCGGCGATCACGATGTCGTCCGCCCCTTGAGCGATCTTGGCCGCGCCGAAATTGATGGCATCGAGACCGGAAGCGCAGAAGCGCGAAATCTGCATGCCCGGCGCCGAAGTGGCGTAGCCGGCTTCGAAGGCCGACGCGCGCGGGATCACCGCGCCGGCTTCGCCGACCGGATCGACGCAGCCGAAGATGATGTCATCGACCGTCGAGGTGTCCAGCCCGTTGCGGTCGCGCAGCGCCTCGAGCACCTTGGCGCCGAGCCTTACCGCCGGCACCTCGTGCAAGGCGCCGTCCTTCTTGCCGCGTCCGCGCGGCGTGCGCACAGCGTCGTAGACATAGGCTTCGGCCATGTTTGTCTCTCCTGCGATTACAGTTTAGACGGCACCATCAGGCTGCGGTGAATGGTCATTCGCCGTCCCGCCGGATATCCAGCCATCTCAAAACGCCTCGGCCGGCAGCGCCATCATGGTGTCGGCTCCGGTCGAGATGCGGGCGAGATGCGCCGCGGTTTCGGGCATGACACGCTCCATGAAATAACGGCCGGTGACGATCTTGTTCTCGTAGAATGACGCGCCGTCGCCCGCCCCTTCGGCGAGCTTGCCTTGCGCTACCTTCACCATCTGCGCCCACATGTAGCCGAGCGAAACCAGCCCCAGGAGGTGCATGAAGTCGGTCGATGCCGCGCCCGCATTGTCCGGTTTCTCCATCGCGTTCTGCATCAGCCACATGGTCGCCGCCTGAAGGTCGTTCAACCCCTTTTTCAGCGCCTTGGTGAAGGGCGCCATATCGGCGTCCGCACGGTTCTCCTCGCAGAACTCGCCCACCTCCTTGAAGAAGGCCTGCACGGCGCGGCCGCCATTCATGCCGAGCTTGCGGCCGACAAGGTCGAGCGCCTGGATGCCGTTGGCGCCTTCATAGATCATGGCGATACGGGCATCGCGCACGAACTGGCTCATGCCGTGCTCTTCTATATAGCCGTGGCCGCCGAACACCTGCTGCGCCATCACTGCATGCTCGAAGCCCTTATCGGTGAGCACGCCCTTGACGATCGGTGTCATCAGCCCGAGCAGGTCGTCCGCCGCCTGACGGTCCTCCTGGTCGGGGGAGCGGTTGGCGATGTCGGACTTCAGCGCCGTCCACAGCGCCAGCGCGCGGCCGGCCTCGTTGAAGGCCTTCATGGTCATCAGCGAGCGGCGGATGTCGGGATGCGCGATGATCGGGTCGGCCGGCCTGTCCGGCGCCTTCGGGCCGGACAGCGAACGGCCCTGCAGGCGTTCTTTCGCATAGGCCGCGGCGCCCTGATACGCGGCTTCGCCAAGCGCGAGGCCCTGAAGGCCGACGCCGAGGCGCGCCTCGTTCATCATGGTGAACATCGCCTTCAGCCCGCCATTCGCCTCTCCGAGCAGGAAGCCGGTCGCCTCGTCATAGTTCAGGACGCACGTGGCGTTGCCGTGGATGCCCATTTTCTCCTCGATCGAGCCGCAAGAGACGGCGTTGCGCTCGCCCGGATTGCCTGTCGCGTCGAGGTTGAACTTCGGCACGATGAACAGCGAGATGCCCTTGGTGCCTTCCGGCGCGCCCTCGATGCGGGCAAGCACCAGATGCACGATATTGTCGGCCATGTCGTGCTCGCCGGCCGAGATGAATATCTTCTGGCCGGAAATCCTGTAGCTGCCGTAGCCATCAGGCACCGCCCTGGTGCGCAACAGGCCGAGATCGGTGCCGCAATGCGGCTCGGTCAGATTCATGGTGCCGGTCCACGAGCCCTCAACCAGTTTCGGCAGCCAGGTCGCCATCTGCTCGTCGCTGCCGTGGGCGATGATCGCGGCGATCGCGCCCTGGGTGAGGCCCGGATACATCATCAGCGCCATGTTGGCCGAGATCATGTATTCCGATACGGCCGTGTGCACCGCATAGGGTAGCCCCTGCCCGCCATATTCGACCGGCGCGGCGAGGCCTACCCAGCCGCCCTCGCGGTATTCGTCGAACGCTTCCTTGAAACCTTTTGGCGTCGTCACCGAGCCGTCGTCATGGCGCACGCAGCCTTCCACGTCGCCGATACGGTTCAGCGGCTGCATGACATTCTCCGCCAGCTTCGCGCCCTCGCCGAGGATCGCTTCGAGCACATCGGGCGAAGCGTCTGCGAAACCGGGAAGGTTGGAATGTCGCTCGTAGCCGAGCACTTCGTTGAGCACGAACAGCGTGTCGCGCACAGGCGCCGTATAGCTCGGCATGTCTTCCTCCAGGCGGTCTTCGCGGCGGGCCGGACGGCCTTTTGTCAGGCTATCCCACCGCTTCGGGAACGTCACCCTAAAATATTGACGTTTACGCAAACGTCAATATTTGCGGCCGAGCTCGGGCGGTCCGCAGGGTTTCACATGCGATGCGGCCAATAGAATACCGTCTGAGCCCGACCCTGTCCGAAGCGGTGGGATTGGAGGATGGAAAGCGAGATCGGCCGGACGCCAGATGCGTTCGGCCGATCGCAGGCTCAGCTCGCTGCCGCGACCGGAGTGCGTTCAGCCAGAAGCCTGCGCACGGTCGCCATCGTGTCGGAGAGGTCGCCGATCGCCTCGTCGATGGCCGCGCGCTGCTTCTGCAGGCGGACAAGCTGTTTCTCCGACTTCTCGAGCGTCAGGCGCAACTGCTTTGTGTTGGCGCCCTTCGGATCGTAGAGATCCATGATCTGCTTCACGTCTCGCAGCGAAAAGCCGACCTTGCGGCCGAGCAGGATCAGCTTGAGCCTGGCCCTGTCGCGGCGGGTATAAAGACGGGTGGAGCCGTCGCGCAGCGGGCTGATCAGCCCCTTGTCCTCGTAGAAACGCAGAGTGCGCAGCGTCACGCCGAACATCTTCGCCATCTCTCCGATTCGGATATAGTCGTCTTTGGCTTCGGAAACGGCATCGTCATTCATCGGCACGGCTTCGCCGGCCTGGTTAAAGGTCATCATCATCGCTTTCCCCGTTGGGGCGCCGGCAGGCGCCTGACCGAAAGCAGCGGGGTGGGCTTACGGCCGTGGTTTCAACATAGTGTTTCGCAAGCGGCGCCAAAGCACCCTGCTTACGTTAAGGTCAGGCTATATGCCCTTGGGTATGGCGGTGCAAGCGCGCCCTGGTTGCATGCGCTGCGGCAGTTTGATCCAGTCAAACCGCCGAAGCCTGACGCGAGCTTGCACCAAACGGAATTTCTTCACGAAGATTGCCAATTCTTAAACTTGGTTAACGCCTTGTTTACCACGTTGGGGGAATTGTGCGCAGGCCGGACCACCGTGCCTGTTCTGTAACGGCTTTCACGGTCTTTCGGAGCGAGGGCGAAAGCCCGGAAGCCTGCTTCCGCCGCGATGCGGCACGCCCCAGGCCCGGCAGGGACAATGACGACAACTGGTCATAGACCAGTCAAAGGCGAATGGGCGTCTCCATGAACAGCAAGCGGTCCTATCTCGACGCAGTCAATGCCGGCCGGCAGCGCCGCTCCTACGCGTCGCTGGAACAGCTCAACAAGTCGCTCGATTCGCTGGAGCAGCGCATCGAGCGCAACCGCGAGGAAGCCGCGAGCTACGAACGCGACATGCCGCGCCGCGCGCCCTCCCAGCGGTATGGACAGGATGTGGAGCGAGCGCGCATGCCACCAAGCCCTCGCACACCAGCGCTTCGCAGCGCCTACGACCAGCCCTACCAGTCGATCGCACGCGACATGGAACGGGTGCGCAAGGACGAGGACGGCGTCGCCGCTTTCGGCAAGATCGCCGGCGAGTTGAAGGGGCTGCGCGAAGAACTGCGCCACCAGATGGCGTCGAGCCTGCGCCGCGAGTTCGATGCCATGCGCAAGGAATTCCAGCAGAGCTACGCGTCGGACGGCAAGGCCGCCGACAAGCTCGGCCTCGACCTAGAGCGCCTCGAAGGCGCGATCCAGTCGATCGGCGATCGCGGCGATGACAGAAGCATCAACATGCTTCGGCTGGAGATCGAGCAGATGAAGGCTGCGCTCGACACCCTGGCGCGCGAGGAGACGGTGCGCTCCGTCGACCGCCGCTGGGACGCCTTCGACCGGCGCTTCAACGATTTCGAGCACCGTATCTCGTCCGGCGGGACGAGCAGCCTCGAACTCGCCGCGCTGACCGACCGCGTCGAGCAGATCAGCCAGGCGGTGGGCAATCTGCCCGAATCCCTGTCCCTGCACTCGCTCGAGGACAAGGTGCGCACGCTCGCCGGCGCGCTCGACCATTTCATCGAGCAGCAGGGCGGCCGGGCCAACGAGACCTTCGCCCAGATCGAGGAGCGACTCGACGAGATTTCACGAGCCATCGTCGGCGCCACGGTCGCCGTGCAGCAGCAGCACATGGATCGCGAGCCGTTCGAGAGGATCGAGGCGCGCATCTCCGCGCTCGCCAGGCAGATCGAGGAAGTCGCCGAGGACCGCCCCGGCAGCGAGGTGATGGAGCATCTGCAGGCGCTGGCGCGGCGCGTCGACGAACTGGCGGC
Organism: Pseudomonadota bacterium; assembly: GCA_030852655.1. Taxonomy (GTDB): domain Bacteria; phylum Pseudomonadota; class Alphaproteobacteria; order Rhizobiales; family Rhizobiaceae; genus Mesorhizobium_K. The sequence continues at coordinate 4,670 of JALYWP010000256.1, forward strand.
GCGCAGCGCCATGCCGGACGAGGCCATCGAGCGGCTCGCCTATCAGATCTCGGTGATCGCCGACAAGGTCGACCACGCGCCGGCCGGGCCGGACGTCGGCGAGATATTTTCGGGCATCGAGCAGCGCTTCGACGTGCTGTCCAGCCTGTTCGAACGACGCCAGGACGACGCGCTCGAACAGGGCAACATGCTGTTTCGCGAGCTCGAGCGCCGCCTGAACGACGTCGCCGAAAGGTTCGACCGGCGCCAGGCGGAGGCAGCGCTGGACGGCAATTCGATCATGAAGGCGATCGACGCGCGATTCTCCGCCTTCGCCGAGGCCCTCGACAGCGGCAAGCGCGACGGCGTCGGAGACGAGGCGATCAGAGGCCTGGAGACCAGGCTCGAAGGCATATCGCAGCGGCTCGACCAGTCGGCCAGCCAGTTCGCCGGGATCGATTCCGACCTTGTGCGCAGCCTCGAGACGCAAGTCGCAGGACTTTCTGCTCACCTCGCCAAGCCAGGCGCGCCGCTGCCGGATTTCGTCGACATCTCGCCGCGGCTTTCCGAAATCGAGAAGTCGATCGCCGACAGCCGCGTGTCCGTCATGGAGGCGGCGCGCAGTGCGGCCGAAAGCGCGACGCGCTCGCTCGTGGACGGCCTGCCGGAAACGGCGGCGGCCTCGGGCTTTGCCGACGAACTCAAGGCGCTGGAGGAACTGACGCGCCGTTCCGACGAACGCAATTCGAAGACCTTCGAGGCAATCCACGACACCCTGCTCAAGATCGTGGACCGCATGGGCTCGCTGGAGCGTGACGCCCGAAGCCCGGCGACCAAGCTGGAACTCGCGGATGCCCCTTCCATCGACGCGCAAGAGGCCTTTGCGTCAGCCGACGAGGACACCCCGGTCAAGGCTTCCGTCGCCCGCACCGTGGTCGAACGGACGCCCGCGCAGGCCGCGGCGGCGGCTGCATTGGCGGCACTCGGCTCCAGTCATCCGGCCGAACAGGAGCAAGGCGCCAGCCGCGTCCGCTCCATGCTCGGCAATCTTACCCGTGCCTTCGGCGGCAAGAGCGATGCGCAGGAGGAACCGCAGCTGGCGGGCTCGGCGGCGCCCGAACCGGCGAGGGAGAAAGCACCCCCAGTCGACCTCGACATGCCGCTCGACCCGAAACTCGTCAACCGGCCGCTGGAGCCGGGCTCCGGTGCGCCCGACCTCAACGCGATCATGAAGCGGGTACGCGACGAGCGCGGCCAGCCGGGCGGCGAGCGGGCACGGCACGGCGAAGCCGATGCCGGCAAATCCGACTTCATCGCGGCCGCAAGGCGGGCCGCGCAAGCGGCGGCGGCCGAGAGCGACGTCAACAAGCGCAAGTCCGACGTCGGCAGTCCGGTCAAGGCCCTGCGCCTTGGCGATATACTTAAATCCCGCCGCAAGCCGCTGCTGATGGGCGCCACCGCCATCATGGTCGTCCTGGCCGGGCTGCAATTCGGCAAATCCTACATCGGCGACGCCATGGAGATCACAGGCCTCGGCGAACCCGCGCCGGCAGCGCCCACGCCCGTTACCGCCGCGCGGCTCGATCCGGCGCCGCTCGGCAGCACGCCTCCATCGGAGGAACTCACGGGACAAATGCCGTCGGCGCGGCGAGCGGCAACGGCCGCGTCCTTCGATAGCGCCCGGATGGCCGACCCGCCGGAAGAGATTCCGATGGATGCGATCGGGGAACAGGATATCCCGGAGATCACCGAACAGGCCGTGCCCTTGGATTCACATGCGGCGCAAGGCACGCCGATGGAAGGCGTCACGGTCGCGGCGGTGTCGCCGATCGAGCAGGCCATCGACACGACGGCGGCTGGCGCCGCACCCACGCCATCGGCGTCGATCGAAGTGCCCACCGAGGCCGGGCCGCTGCCGCTGCGCGAAGCGGCAAGCGCGGGCGACGCCAAGGCGCTTTTCGAAATCGCGACGCGCTACTCGGAAGGCCGCGGCATGAAGGCCGATCTGGCCGAAGCCGCGACGTGGTACGAGAAATCGGCCGAACTGGGCTTCGCGCCGGCGCAATACCGCATCGGCAACATGTACGAAAAGGGCATCGGCGTTACCCGCGACATCGCCAAGTCGCAGGGCTGGTATGAAAAAGCCGCCGAACAGGGCAATGCCAGCGCCATGCACAATCTCGCCGTGCTCCATGCAATGGGTGCCGGTGGCCAGACCGACAACGACGCGGCAGCGGAGTGGTTCATCAAGGCGGCCGAACTCGGTGTGAAGGACAGCCAGTTCAACCTCGGCATCCTCAGCGCGAAGGGCGCCGGCATCAAGCAGAGCCTGGAAGAATCCTACAAATGGTTCGCGCTGGTCGCCAAGACCGGCGACAAGGATGCCGCCAACAAGCGCGACGAGATCGCCAACGCGCTGCGCCCCGAGCAATTGGAACGCGCACGCGCCGCCGCCGAACTCTGGAAGCCGAAGGCGCTCGACCCGGAGGCGAACACGGTCGATATTCCCGACGCCTGGCAGGAGACGGGCGAGAAGACCGCCGGCATCGACAAGAAAAGGGCAGTCCAGAACATCCAGGATATGCTCAACAGCAACGGCTACGACGCCGGCAATCCCGACGGCGTTATGGGCGGCAAGACCAAGGCTGCAATCGTCGCGTTCCAGAAGGACAACGGCATGGAGCCGACCGGCGAGGTCAACGAGGAACTGGTTCGCACACTGCTTGCCCGCAAACAGTAACCCAAAGGTCGCAGATCGACCTGCGGCGGGAACAAAAAATCCGCTTTAACCGATTGAGATATTTTTTGTTTCTACAATAGGGGGAAGTTTGACTTCGCCGTATTGTCGGCGCAACTGCGGGCTAACTCGCCTGGGCTTCTTCTTTGAGAGGTCGGGCCGAGCGCCCTGGCTAGTGGGACGAGTCGCGGGTGGGTATATATCTCCCGATCGCTGAACTGTCGGTGAACCTGTTCGTGCTGCTCGCAATGGGCGCTGCGGTCGGGTTCCTGTCGGGGATGTTCGGGGTCGGTGGCGGCTTCCTGATCACGCCGCTGCTGATCTTCTACAACATACCACCGGCGATCGCGGTGGCCACCGGCGCAAACCAGGTCGTCGCCTCTTCCTTTTCGGGCGCCCTGTCGCACATGAAGAAGGGTACGCTCGACTTCAAGCTCGGCACGGTGCTGCTCGGCGGCGGCATTTTCGGCGCCACGATCGGCATCTACGTGTTCGCGATCCTGCGCGAGATTGGCCAGCTCGACCTCTTCATCTCGCTGCTCTACGTGGTCTTGCTCGGCACCGTGGGCGGGCTGATGCTGGTCGAAAGTGTCAATGCGCTGCGCCGCGCGCGCGACGGCGCTGCGCCGACCCTCAAGAAGTCTGGCCAGCACAACTGGATCCACCGCCTGCCACTCAAGATGCGCTTTCGCGCCTCGAAGCTCTTCGTCAGCGTCATCCCGGTCGTCGCCCTTGGCGCCGGCATCGGCTTCCTGTCGTCGATCATGGGCGTCGGCGGAGGCTTCATCATGGTTCCGGCGCTGATATACCTGCTCAAGGTGCCGACAAATGTCGTCGTCGGCACCTCGCTGTTCCAGATCATCTTCGTCGCGGCCTACACGACCATCGTGCACGCTTCGACCAATCACACGGTCGATGTCGTGCTCGCCTTCATGCTGATGATCGGCGGCGTGGCCGGCGCGCAATACGGCGCCAAGGCCGGCCAGCGGCTGCGCGGCGAGCAACTGCGCGCACTTCTGGCGTTGCTCGTACTCGCCGTGGCGCTGCGACTGGCCTTCGACCTCTTCGTCAAACCGCAATCCATCTATTCGCTCGCGACGGTCGGGTTCTGAGATGGCGCGGCCTCTCCCCACGCTGCTTCGCGCGTCGGCCGTGTTCGCAACGGTGATCCTTGCTCCACCGGTCTTCGCGCAGAACGAACTGGAAGGCGTCGTCCAGACGCCGGCCCAGGACGAGGAAGTTCAGGGGCCGCAGCAGCCTGCTCCCAATCCGGAGTCGATCCAGATCGGCCTCTCGACCAATCGCGTAGCCATCACGGCAGACTTCTCCGGCGCGGATCTCACCATATTCGGCTCGCTCGACAATGCCGATCCGCTGGTTTCCCGGCAGGGCCGCTACGACATCATCGTCGTGCTCGAAGGACCGGCTCAGGAGGCTGTGGTGCGACGCAAGAATCGCGTGTTGGGCATGTGGATCAACACGGAGTCGGAGACTTTCGGCAACGTGCCAGTCTCCTATTCGGTGGCGACGACGCGCCAGCCGCAGGACATCACAGACACCAACAGCTACAAACGGCTAGCACTCGGCGCCGACAATATCCACATCCAGCCGGTGGGCGATGACGGCAATCCGGCGACCATCGACGAGTTCCGCCAGGCGCTGCGCGATCGAAAGGCCGCGGCCGGCCTCTACAACATGCGCGTCGGCGGCGTCGAATTCCTGTCACAAAGCCTGTTCCGCGCCTCGCTGCCGCTGTCACCCAGCGTGCCTGTCGGAACCCACAAGGCGCGCGCCTTCCTGTTCAAGAACGGCGTCTTCATCAAGGAAAGCTCCGCGCAGCTTTCGATCGTCAAGTCCGGCTTCGAGCAGACGATCTACCGCTTCTCCACCAATCACGGCTTCAGCTACGGCATCCTGGCCACCTTGCTCGCCATCCTGACCGGCTGGCTCGGGCGCATCGTGTTCCGGAAGGATTGAGGGGGTTGCAGCTAGGGGCATCCACAACGTCCGTCATTCCGGGTTCCGCTGCGCGGCCCCGGGATGACGGAAGCGCGAGATAGTTCACCCCGGCCTGAGCATCGCGCCGGAGATAGCAAACACCTTGCTCGCGCCGATCATGTAGGCCATCAGACCTTCGGGGTGGAAAAGCCCCGCATAGGCACGGTCGAGCACGTTGAGGGACCCCGTATAGGCGCCAAAGGCTGGCATGACGATGCGCTCGCCATCCGACGCGAAGCAGCGGCGGCGCACCGAGCGGCCGCGCTGCACGATCCTCGCGCAGGGGTGCAGGTGGCCGGCGATCTCGCCGGAAATCGCACTCGCCGCCCTTCCCTTCAAGGGCTCGTGGCGGAAGGTGAGCGCACCTGCCGCGAGGGCATCCACCGTGTCACCCGGCAGACCGGCCGGCGGATCGGGATCGTGGTTGCCCGACACCCAGAACCACTCTCGTCCGGCCATCATCGCCGACAGGTCGAGCCGCATCCGGTTGGGCAGTCGCGACGCGCCCTCGCCGTCATGAAAGCTGTCGCCGAGGCTGACCACGATCTTCGGTCGGTAGTGATCGATAACCGCCTGGAGCCGCAGCAGCGTGGCGGCGGTGTCATAGGGCGGCACCAGCATGCCGCGCCGGGCCAAGGAGGAGCCCTTCTCGAGATGCAGGTCGGAGACGCAGAGCAGGCCGAGATCGGGAAAATAGAGCACGCCGCGCCGGTCGCAGAGCGCGGCCTCGCCCGCGATCGCGATCTCGGCGGCATACGCGCCCGGCAGGAATATCGGTTCGGCCCCTCGCAACTTCCCTCATGCCCCTCTTGAATGCCCTGTCGCCTCGGCCAACAGTTCTTCCGCCTCCGACAGCAGCGAATCGCCCGCTTCGCCGTCCACTCTTTCGCGACCCACTTCCAGCATGATCGGCACCGCAAGCGGCGAGATGCGGTCGAGGTTCTTGTGCATGATTCGGCCTTTTATACGCGACAGCATGCCGGCAAGTCTCCTGACATCGAGGAGCCCGGCCGCCGCATCCGCTCGCGTCGCCTGCAAAAGGATGTGGTCCGGCTCATGCGTACGCAAGACGTCGTAAATGAGATCGGCCGACACGGTCACCTGCCTTCCGCTCTTCTCCTGTCCGGGAAAGCGCTTTTCGATCAGTCCCGAAATTTGCGCGCAGGCGCGGAAAGTGCGCTTCAGCATCCACGAGTCCGCCAGCCAGGCGTCGAGGTCGTCGCCGAGCATGTCCTCATCGAACAGTTCGGCGAGCCTGAGCTTTCCCTTCCCGATCATCGCGCCCATGTCGCCGAGCGCCCAGACGCCGAGCACATAGTCGGTAGCGACGAAGCCGAGCGGTCTCGCTCCCATCCGCTCCAGCCGGCGCGTCAAGAGCATGCCGAGCGTCTGGTGCGCCAGCCGTCCCTCGAAGGGATAGGCGACCATGTAGAAGCGGTTGCCGTTCGGAAACGTCTCGACAAGAAGGTCGCTTCGTTTCGGCAGGACCGAGAACTCTGCCTGCAGCCGCAGCCAGTCGGCCACCTGTTCGGGCAGCGCCTTCCAGCGTTTGGGGTCGGCCAGCATGCCGCGCACCTGATCGGCGAGATAGGTGGAAAGGGGGAATTTTCCGCCGCCGTAATAGGGCACCTTGGCGTCCTTGCCTGGGGCATTGGACACATAGCATTCATTCTCGCGGATTCCTTCGAAACGCAGCACCTTGCCGGCGAACAGGAACGTGTCGCCATGGACCAGCGTCTCGAGGAAGGCTTCCTCGATCCTGCCCAATGTCGGGCCGCCGCGCGCGACCGTGCCCTTGCCGGCGCGGACGTAGCGCACGTTGAGCGCCGGCACCTCGATGATGGTGCCGACGTTCAGCCGGTATTGCTGTGCGATGCGCGGATGGGTGACGCGCCACAGCCCTTCCTTCGTCTTGCGTATTTTCGCATAGCGCTCGTAGCTCTTCAGCGCGTAGCCGCCCGTCGCCACGAAATTGACGACGCGGTCGAAGGTCGGGCGGTCGAGGGCGGCATAGGGTGCAGCGGACAACACCTCGCGGTAGAGCTCGTCGGCGTCGAAGGGCGCGCCGCAGGCGACGCCCAGCACATGCTGCGCCAGCACGTCGAGCGCGCCCTGGCCAAGCGGCGGCGTGTCCTGCGCGCCGACCGTCGAAGCTTCGAGCGCGGCGCGGCATTCCAGAACCTCGAAGCGGTTCGACGGCACCAGGATCGCCTTGGATGGCTCGTCCATGCGGTGGTTGGAGCGGCCGATACGCTGCGCCAGCCGACTCGCCCCCTTCGGCGCTCCGACATGGATGACGAGGTCGACGTCGCCCCAGTCTATGCCAAGGTCGAGCGTCGAGGTCGCGACGATGGCGCGCAGCGAATTCGTCTCCATCGCCTTCTCGACGCGCCTGCGCTGGCTGACGTCGAGCGAGCCGTGATGCAATGCGATGGGAAGGGAATCCTCATTGATGCGCCAGAGTTCGGCGAACAGAAGCTCCGCCTGGCTGCGCGTGTTCACGAAGAGCAG
>JALYWP010000283.1 GCA_030852655.1 Pseudomonadota bacterium
CGCGCGCCGTCGCGCCAGTCGAACGCACGCACGACCTGCTCCTTGCCCCAGTCAATGTGGTAGTGGATGACGTATTCGGCGATCAGCACCGGCACGATCACCGAGATAGGCGTCATCACCGCGATCAGCGCGCCGAGCGTTCCGGCCACATGGATGGCCGAATGGACGATCCCGCCCGGGGCGCCGTAAATGCCCTTCTGGTGCACCTGCCATTTCGACTGCAGCACGAAGTCGCAGACGAAATGCTTGACCAGCAGGAGGGCAAGAAGCGCGATCGCGGCAGAGGTCATCAGGCACCCAAATATCCCAGCCGGCGCTTATGCGCCGGGCGTCAACCTGCGTGACGGCAGGGACTTGTGTCAATTGCTGCGATGCCTGACATTGTGCAAGCGCAAGCTTCGCAGGCGGCAGCATTGCGTAAGCGATCGGAAAGCACCATTTTCGGCTCAGAATGAGTTCAAGCGAGAATTTTGCCGCCCGCCTTGCCTTCCGCAGCTCGACCGCCGACAAGCCGCCGCTCGGCGAGCAGCTTGCGACGCTGAGGCATCTGAAACGTTTCTTCGCGCAGGTCTGGCGCACCAGCGCGCCGCTGACCATCGCCAGCATCGTGCTTCGGCTGCTGCGCGCCGTGCAGCCCTTGCTGCTGCTTTATGTCGGCAAGCTGATCGTCGACGAGGTTGTCCGCCAGAGCGGCATGCCCGCGCCCGGCCCGGGACTTTCCGACTGGATCGCCAGCGGCCGGCTGGTGTCGGTCGCCGAGTTGCTGGCGCTCGAATTCGCGCTGGTCGTCATAGCCGACCTGCTCGGCCGCGGCGTCTCGCTGGTCGACGGCATTCTGGCCGAACTGCATTCCAACGTGGTCAGCATGGAACTGATGCAGCATGCCGCCGGCCTCGATCTTCGCCACTTCGAATCCAGCGAATATCAGGACCGGCTGGAGCGTGCCCGCCGCCAGGCCGCCGGCCGCAACGCACTGCTTGCCCAGATATTCGGCCAGGGCCAGTCGATCGTCACCATCCTGACGCTCGCCGCCGGCCTCTTCATATACGCGCCGTGGCTGATCCTGCTGCTGCTCGTCTCGCTCGTCCCTTCGGTGATCAGCGAGGCGAAGTTCAACACCCGTTCATATTACCTCAACCGCATGCGCTCGCCTGAGCGGCGCGAGCTCGAATATCTGCGCTACATCGGTGCCAGTGCCGAGACCGCCAAGGAAATCAAGCTGTTCGGGCTGGGATCGTTCCTGGTCGGCCGCTTCAAGCGGCTCGCCGATACCATCATGCGCGACAACCGGCGGCTGGCCACGCAGCGCGCCGTCTGGGGCGGCCTCTTCGCCGCACTCTCGACCATGGCCTATTACGGCGCCTATGCCTACATCGTCTGGCGCACCGTCGACGGCAGCTTCACGCTTGGCGACCTCACATTCCTCGCCGGCTCGTTCCTCCGGCTGCACGGCCTGTTCGAGCAGCTTCTGATCGGCGTCACCCAGGTAGCCGGCCAGTCGCTCTATCTCGACGACCTGTTCTCCTTCTTCGACATCAAGCCCACCGTCACGCTGTCGCCGGACCCGAAACCGTTCCCGCAGCCGATCCGCGAGGGCATCGTCTTCGAGAATGTCGGCTTTCGCTATCCGGAGACCGAACGCTGGGCGGTGCGCGGCCTGAACTTCACGCTGAAAGCCGGCGAGGCGCTGGCGCTGGTCGGCGAGAACGGCGCCGGCAAGACCACCATCGTCAAGCTCTTGACCCGTCTCTACGATCCCGACGAAGGCCGCATCCTGATCGACGGCATCGACCTCAGGGACATAGCCGTCGATGATCTGCGCACCCATATCGGCGTCATCTTCCAGGATTTCATCCGCTATTCCTTCACCGCGGCGGAAAACATCGGCGTCGGCCGCATCGAAGCCGAACCCGACCGCGGGCGCATCGAGGCCGCCGCCGGGCAGAGCCTCGCCGCGGACGTCATCGAAAAGCTGCCGCTCGGCTACGACCAGCCGCTCGGCAAGCTCTTCGCCAATGGCCGCGACCTCTCCGGCGGCGAGTGGCAGAAGGTGGCGATCGCGCGCGCCTATATGCGCGACGCCGAGCTCATCATCCTCGACGAGCCTACCGCCGCGCTCGACGCCAAGGCGGAGGCAGAAGTGTTCCAGCGCTTCAAGGGGCTGGCGAAAGGCAAGACCGCGGTGCTGATATCGCACCGCTTCTCCACCGTGCGCATGGCCGACCGCATCCTCGTCCTGTCAGGCGGCCGCATCATCGAATCCGGCTCGCATGCCGAACTGGTCGCCCAGCGCGGCGTCTATGCCGATCTCTTCGAGCTTCAGGCGGCAGGCTATCGCTGAGCGGCTACGACACCAGCTTCAGCCAGACGATCCCCGACACGATCAGCCCGATGCAGACGAGCCTTCCGACCGTGGCCGGCTCGCCCAGCAGGTAGACGCCCAGCATCGCGGTGCCGACCGCGCCGATGCCCGTCCATACGGCATAGGCGGTGCCGACCGGCAG
>JALYWP010000188.1 GCA_030852655.1 Pseudomonadota bacterium
ATTCGTGCACCGCTTTGCCCAGCTTCCCGCGGACCGGCGGCGGGAACTGCTCGCGGGTCTTTCGGAACTGGCCGATCTGATGGGACCCGTTCCTGCCCGGCATACGCCATAGTCCGTCGATCCTCGCGGCGCTCATACGCTTCCCGGCGCCAGCTGCCGCTCGACTGGACCTCGTCGACTATGGTTCGGAGAAATATCCCGCCTTCAACCGGCTTCCAGCGACTCTGGCGGCGCGCAGGTCCCTGGCTCAATATATTGCGTGGCGAAGCATGCTCCGTCTCGGCCTCGATGATCACGCCGAGATCGGTGCTGCAAGCTCGCCGGCAAAGACCCCGGACGGCACCGTCGCCGACCATGCCGTACGGACACCAAGGCTCTCGCGCTTCTTGGAATTTTTTTCCGCAGCACCGACAAAGAAAGCAAATCGTTCCGGTTTGTCGGCCGGTGCACCGCTCTATAACAATCCGGGAAGCGCCGATTTGAGCATGCAGCTTGCGGGCGCTCAACAAATGCAGCTAAAGCGCGGGGCTTGAAATCCTCCCGCGAGCTGATTGCGGACCGGTGGTCCGTGTCGATCAACGCCGGCTATGCCGGAATTTTGCGTGGGGAGTTGTCATGAAGTTTCTATCGCGTCGTCTGGTCCTCGGTCTTGCGCTGTCGTTCGGCCTCCTGCCTTCGGCTGCCTCCCTTGCCGCCGACAAGCCGGACACCATCACCATCGACTGGGCGACCTACAATCCGGTATCGATGCTGCTCAAGGACAAGGGCTGGCTTGAGGAGGAGTTCGCCAAGGACGAGATTTCGATCGTCTGGGTCCAGTCGCTGGGTTCGAACAAGGCGCTCGAGTTCCTCAATGCCGGCTCCATCGACTTCGGTTCCAGCGCCGGCGCCGCCGCGCTGGTCAGCAAGATCAACGGCAACCCGATCCAGTCCATCTACGTCTATTCGAAGCCCGAATGGACGGCGCTGGTCACCGGCAAGGACAGCGGCATCGAGAGCGTCGCCGACCTGAAGGGCAAGAGCGTCGCCGTCACCCGCGGCACCGATCCGCATATCTTCCTCGTCCGTGCGCTGCAGGGTGCCGGGCTCACCGAGCAGGACATCACGCCGGTGCTGCTGCAGCATCCCGACGGCGCCACCGCGCTGGTCCGCGGCGACGTCGACGCCTGGGCCGGCCTCGATCCGATGATGGCCAATATCGAGCTCAACGAGGGCGCCCGCCTCTTCCATCGCGACGCCGACGCCAATACCTACGGCATATTGAGCACGCCGCAGGAATTCCTGGAACAGCATCCCGATCTCGTGAAGCGGGTGCTCGTCGTTTACGAGAATGCCCGCAAATACGCGATCGAGCATCCCGACGAACTCAAGGCGAGCTTCGTCGCTGCGACGAAGCTGCCCGACGCCGTCGCCGACAAGCAGCTCATCGAACGCACGGATCTGAGCAATGGCGTGATCGGCGAAGCCCAGCGCGAGTCGATCCTCCAGGCCGGCCTCGCCTTGCAGAAGGCGGGCGTCATCGAGGCAGGCGTCGACGTACAGAAAACCCTCGACGACCTGGTCGCCGACGGCTACGTCCCGGTCGGGCACTGACCGGGAGCAGCATGCTGGCGTGGACGTCCAATGGCTGTCGTGGAGAGTAGTGTAGCCGGCGAGACGGCACAAACGGGACGGGAGCAGTCGAGAAGCCTGGCCGATCGGCTCAGGGGACCGGCGCTCGGGCTGTTCCTTCCCGTGCTCGCCGCCATCGGCTGGGAACTCGCCGTCCGGCTCGGCTGGTCCACCGGCAGGCTGGTTCCGCCCCCCTCCGTGATCTGGGAGACGTTTCTGCAGCTGGCGCAGGGCGGCGAGTTGCTGCGCCATACGATGGCCACTGTGACGCGCGTCGCCATCGGCTTCGGCGCCGGTGTCGCGGCCGGCACGATCATCGGGGCCATCACCGGTTATTCGAGTTTCCTCAGCCGCCTGCTCGACCCCACCCTTCAGGCGCTGCGGGCCATCCCGTCCATTGCCTGGGTGCCGCTGTTCATCCTCTGGCTCGGCATTTTCGAGGCGTCGAAAGTCACGCTGATCGCGGTCGGCGTCTTCTTTCCCGTCTATCTCGGCGTCATGGGCGCCGTCGCCTCGGTCGACCGCAAGATCGTCGAGGTCGGCCGCGTCTTCCGCCTGTCCGGCGCGCAGATGGTCCGCCGCATCCTCTTGCCCGCGGTGCTTCCGGCCTATGTCATTGCGCTGCGGTCCGGTCTCGGCCTCGGCTGGATGTTTGTCGTCGCCGCCGAATTCATGGGCGCCTCGAAAGGGCTCGGCTACCTGCTCATCGACGGCCAGCAGCTCGGCAAGCCTGCCCAGATCGTCACCGCCATCGTCGCCTTCGCCATACTGGGCAAGATCACCGACTGGCTGATCGTCGCTGCCGCAAAACCCTTCCTGCGCTGGGAAGACCGTTTCGCGCGCCACGGAGCGAACTGACATGCTTGTCCTCGATCGCGTCGGCAAGACCTACCCCAACGGCGTCCATGCGCTCGAAGGCGTCAGCCTGTCGGTCGCGCTTGGCGAGATCGTGGCGGTCGTCGGCGGCTCGGGTTGCGGCAAGTCTACCATGCTGCGAGCGATCACCGGCCTCGACGCGCCGAGCCGCGGTCGCGTCACGCTGAACGGCACGACCATCGCCGCGCCGCATGAAAAGATCGGCATCATCTTCCAGGAGCCGCGCCTGCTGCCCTGGCTCACCGTCGCTGGCAACGTTGCCTTCGGCATCGAGCATCTGCCGCGGCCGGAGCGCGACCGGCGCGTCGGCACCGCGCTCGAGCGCGTCGGTCTGGCCGACAAGGCGAATGCCTGGCCGCGCGAGCTTTCCGGCGGCCAGGCCCAGCGCGTCGCCATCGCCCGCGCCCTGGTGCCGCAGCCCGAGGTGCTCCTGCTCGACGAGCCGTTCTCGGCGCTCGACGCCTTCACCCGCGCCGACCTGCAGGATCACCTGCTTGCCCTGTGGGCGGACACCAGGCCGACCCTCATGCTCGTCACCCACGATGTCGATGAAGCCATCGCGCTGGCCGACCGCATCATGGTCATGCGCCCGCGGCCGGGACGGATATTCGAGGAGATCGCGGCAAGTCTCCCGCGCCCGCGCGACCGGCGCTCGGACGAGTTCGACGCCATCCGGAGGCAGGTTCTAGACTCCCTCGACCGCTCGCTGGACCGCGCCTCCGCCACCACGATACGCGAACGGCTGGTCGAGGCGACATACTCCATCTGATGCCAGCTGCGCCTTGCAGAACCGAATGAAAGGAATTTGACATGGATGCCGCCGAACTGCGCGCGATGCAGGCGCCGATCAAGGAGCGCTACCGCAGCGACCCGAATGCCGGGCTGGTGACGCTGAAGGCGAAGGGCACGCTTGACGACCAGAACATCGCCTGCAAGGTGGAGACGGGGCGCGCGCTTGCTGTCGCCGGCCTGCACCCGGCGACAGGCGGCAACGGGCTGGAGCTCTGCTCCGGCGACATGCTGCTGGAGGCGCTCGTCGCCTGTGCCGGCGTGACTCTGAAAGCCGTTTCCACCGCGCTCGACATAAAGCTGCGCGGCGCGACCGTATCGGCGGAAGGCGATCTCGATTTCCGCGGCACGCTGGGCGTCGCCAGGGATGCTCCGGTCGGCTTTGCCGAAATCAGGCTGCGCTTCGACGTCGATACCGATGTCGAGCAGGAGAAGCTCGACCAGCTGCTGAAGCTGACCGAGCGCTATTGCGTGGTCTACCAGACGATCAGGAACGGCCCGAATGTCGACGTGGTGCTCGCGCGGGCCTAACCAGGCCCCGCTATAGATGCTTCACGCCGGCTGGACCGCCGGGCGGGTCGACCCTCGCTTTTGCACATGTCCTTCTCCCGAAACCGGTTTCCGCTTTCGGGAGACATGCGTCAGCCGCCGTCGATAGCCGTTGCAATGTGGGCGATAGCCTGCTGGTAGACGCTCGCGGAATTCCAGCCCTTTATCGCGCCCATATTGCCCTCGGCGCCAACGCCAGGCCGCCAGCCATGCGCCCGGAGGAAGTTGGCGGTGGACATCAGCGCCGTGGTCTTGTCACGCAAATTCTTGTTGCCCACGCCATATTTCATCACGTTGCCTGGCAGGAACTGGGTGTGACCGATCTCGCCATGCATGGCGCCCACCGAGTCGGGGCTGAGCGCGCCGCGATCGACCAGCATCAGTGCTCCGATGGCGTGCGGGGTGAAGAAGCCCGGGCGGCGGCAATCATAGGCGAGCGTCACGATGGCTGAGACGGTGTTCTGCTTGCCCATGGACGCGCCGAAGCCGGTCTCCATGCCCCAGATGGCGAGGAGCACTCCCGGCGGCACGCCGTAGGTGCTCTCGATCTTGTCGAAGAGCGCCGCGTTCGATTTCTTCAGCGACCGGCCCTTGGAGATGATCGCGTTCGCTCCGCGGCGCTGCATGAAGGATTCCAGCGAGCCGCTGAAGGCCTTCTTGACCGCCCGGTCCACCTTGATGGTTCCAGTGGCGTATTTCGCGCCGGCCAGCGCCGCGAGCCCCTTGTTCTTGACTCCGGCGGCCTTTGCCTCGCGGGCAAAATCGGCCTTCCACTCCTCGAATCCGGCGGCCGTGTCGCCGCATGAGGCCGCTTGGGCAGCCCCCGACAGCAGGCCGAGCGCGATGCAGGCCGAAGCAATCAACTTTCCTTTGGCAAAAATTGCCATGCCGTTCTCCTGAGTTGCCTGGAGCGCTCCCTGTCGGGAGCCGCCATCAGCCGCGATTTGTTGCGAAATGACCTAAAATGCCGCCGCTAATCAAGCTGTTGTTGCGTAAATTCGGCGTTAACGGACGATGTTGTCGTTGTTGTGATCGATGCAACAGAGTCTCGCGCAAACCCTTGAAAGCTGGCTGTGCCGCTGAAACTCGCTGCAACAAAACGTCATGACGGGGAGTGGATTAGCTGGAACTCATCGATCGGCGTTCCGTTTGGGGCCTGAGGGATCAGACAATGGAGTCGAACAATGCAGACCAAACTTTTCGTTTCGGCGGCAGCCGGCGCGCTGCTCGCCATGAGCGGCGGCGCTTTTGCGCAGTCGGCCGTCGTCGCCACCACCGATCTCAACGTGCGCGCAGGCCCCGGCCCGCAGCATCAGGTTCTCGGTGTCCTCGGCGCGGGCCAATCGGCGAACCTCGACGGTTGCCTCGAAGCCAGCAAATGGTGCGTTGTCGCCTTCAATGGCGGCGAAGGCTGGGTCTATTCCGATTACCTGACGGGCGAGTTCGGCGGCACGCAGGTCGTCCTGACAGAGCGGCCCGCAGATTCCGGCGTGCGCATCGTCGAGGCCCCTGCTGACGTCGATGGCGGCGCCACGGGCGCCATCACCGGCGGCGTGACCGGTGCGGTTGCCGGCGCCATTGTCGGCGGGCCGGTCGGCGCAGTGGTCGGCGGCGGCGCGGGCGTGATCGGCGGTGCGGCAGCCGGCACCGTCATCGATCCGCCGGAGAATGTGCGCACCTATGTCACGTCGCACCAGGTCGAGCCGGTTTATCTCGATGGCGAGGTCGTCGTCGGTGCGGGCCTTCCCGAGACCGTGACGCTCCGCGAGATTCCCGACTACGAGTACCGCTATGTCTATGTGAACGGGCAGCCCGTGCTGGTCGAGCCCGACACCCGGCGCATCGTCCACGTCATGCGCTGACCGATTCGCTGACCCAAAAAAGCCCGCCCGATGACAACCGTCGGGCGGGCTTTGCCGTCCGGCAAGGTCTTTTTTCATCATCGCAATCGAAGCTCCCCGCCCGCCCCTTGACGCGGAACGGTTTCATCGAGCCTATCCCGGGTGTTTCCCAGTACAGGATTTCCGATGGCCATCGATGTCAGGGCTTTCGAGCGCTACCGGCGCTCGCCGAACGAGAAGACAACGCTTATCCGCCTGATCCTGGGATCGGTGATCGTCGCCTTTTGCTGGTTCGCTTTCACCATGGCCGTCATCTTCGCCGGGGCCTGGGTGGTGACCGCTGCCGATGAAGACCCTTTCGGCCCGACCGATCCCGTCCAGCAATTGCTCGGCTCGTCCGGCGGCCTCTTCGCCACGCTCGCCACCTTCGCCGGCATCTGGATCGGTATCTGGATCGCCATGCGCCTGCTTCACCAGGAGAAGCTCTCGCAACTGTTCGGCAACAGCGCCCGCATCTCGCGATCCGGCTTCCTCAACGGGCTCGTCGCGGTCCTCCTGACCTCGGTGCTGACCGAACTCTGCTATCTTGTAGTCATCCCCGACGTGCAGCGCGGCCCGATCGAGTTCGGCACCTGGGCGCTGTATCTCCTGCCCATCCTCTTCTTCGCCTATGTACAGACCTCTTCGGAGGAACTCCTGTTCCGCGGCTATCTGATGCGCGGCCTCGCCAACCGTTTTCGTAGCCCGCTTGTCTGGGCCGTGTTGCCGACCATCGTCTTCACGGCACTGCACTGGAACCCGCAATCGGTGCTCGGCATGAATGTCGGCGTGCTGATCTCGATCGGCGCCTTCGCCGCGCTGCTGGCGCTGCTGGTCTATGCGACCGGCAATCTCGGCGCCGCCATGGGCGCCCATCTCGGCAACAACCTCGTTGGCTTCCTGCTGATCTCGCACGACGATGCGCTCGGTGGCCTTGCGCTCTTCCGCGCGCCGCCGCTCGACGGCCTTGCCTGGACGCCGGCCGAGACGGCGGGGATCGCCGGCATCAGCATCGTCTCCATCCTGCTCACCTGGCTGCTGCTGCTCCACCCGCGCTCGCCGCTCAGGGTCGGCCCGGATCTCGATGCGGCGGAGGTTGCGGCGGCTCCACTGGCGCCCCGCACCGAACTTGAATAATCTTTCGAGATTGCCGAGGCCTTTTCTGAGGGGAAACCGGCCATGGAAGATGTCGATGTCGTGATCGTCGGCGCGGGATCGTCCGGGCTCGCGGCGGCGAGGACGCTGCAGGCGGCTGGCCGGTCCTTCAAGGTCCTGGAGGCAATGGACCGGATCGGCGGGCGCGCATTCACCTCCTCCGAGCCTTTCGGCATTCCCTTCGACATGGGCTGCGCCTGGCTGCATGCGGCCGACCGCAATCCCTATTTCGACGAGGCCAAGGCTGCCCGATGGACACTGTTCCACCACGACATGAACCTCGACCATCTCTATTACGGTAGGCGCAGGGCGAGCAGCGACGAGCTTGCCGCGACCAAGGCGGCCGACGCGCACATCCAGGCGAGCATAACCGCGCACAAGGGCGCCGACGCCGACCTCGCTTCGCTTTTGTCGGACAGCCATGCGCTGCGCGCCGCCTCGACCTTCTGCGGGCCCATGGATTTCGGCATGGACGACGACGAGATTTCGATCGCCGACTTCAACGCCGCCGCCGACCTCGATCCCAACTATTTCACCAAGGAAGGTTTCGGAGCGTTGGTCGCCCGTTTCGGCGCCGGTGTGCCGGTCGAGCTTTCAACCCCGGTCAGGAATATTCGCTGGGGCGGCCCCGGCGTCGCCGTCGGCACCGACCGTGGCACCATCCGCGCCCGGGCCGCGATCGTCACCGCATCGCCCGCCGTGCTCGCTTTCGGCGAGATCGAGTTCCTGCCCGAACTGCCGGTTCCCCACACCGAGGCGTTCTTCGACCTGCCGATGGGGATGCTGACAAAGATACCGGTCGAGATCAGCGGCGGTCGTTTCGGCCTGAGCCCCTTCCACGACCTCCTGATCGAAGGCCATGCAAGGCACGATCTGTTCTTCCTCTGCTTTCCCTTCGACATCGACCTGCTGGTGGGCTTCGTCGGCGGCGACTTCGCCTGGGAGATGGAGGCGGCGGGCGAGGCGGCGGGCGTCGACTATGTCGTGCGCCAGCTCTGCGGCATCTTCGGCAATGACGCGCGCAAATATGTCGGCCGCGCCGCGATGACCAACTGGAGCGGCGAGCGCTGGGTGCGCGGCGCCTATGCCGCGGCGCGTCCGGGCAGGGCGGCGGCGCGCGCCGTCCTCTCCGAGCCGGTCGGCGAGCGCATCTGGTTCGCCGGCGAGCATCTGGCCGGGCCGCTGATCCAGACCTGCGGCGGCGCCAGGCTGGCGGGCGAGGATGTCGCGCGGCAGGTGATCGCGCGACTGCCCGCGACCTGATTGCCCAAACCTTGACCGAAACCTTGACTCTGGGCGGCTTTTCCTGTCTATGCGCAGCGAAATTCCGCGACGAGTAGACACTCCGAGCAAGCCGACCGGGACGCCGCTAGAGGCTGAAATCGATCCCGGAGGCCAACACCCGGCAGCGCGATGCGCCCCCGGGTGCTTTTTGGCTTTGGGTTGTGTTTGGACACTTGGAGCGGACGCATTACCTCTCGGGTTCAACGGCTCGAGGCGAAGGAAAAGAAATGTTTGAATCGCTACAGGAACGCCTTGGCTCGATCCTGAACGGCCTGACCGGTCGCGGCGCGCTGTCGGAGGCGGATGTCTCGGCAGCGCTTCGCGAGGTGCGCCGTGCGCTGCTCGAGGC